>CAYNMI010000384.1:0-2409 GCA_964398095.1 uncultured Desulfobacca sp. | reverse complement strand
AGACCACGATGGGAATCTTGGTCTGGGAGGCCACGGTTTTATAGTGCTGATAGAGACCCTCCTGGGTCGGTTTGTTGTAGTAAGGAGTGATCAGCAGGGCCGCATCGGCGCCGGCCGCCTGGGCATGTTGGGTCAGTTCCAGGGATTCGGAGGTGCTGTTGGACCCGGCCCCGGCGATCACCGGCACCCGTTTTTTCACCTGGTCGATGCAGGTCTCCACCACCCGTTTGTGTTCGGCGTGGGACAGGGTGGGGGATTCGCCGGTGGTGCCGCAGGGCACGATGCCGTGGATGCCTCCCTTGATCTGGAACTCGATGAGTTCCCGGTAGGCCGCTTCATCGAACTGGCCGTTCTTGAAGGGAGTAACAATCGCGGTAAAGGCTCCCTTGAACATGGTGCAACCTCCTTACTTGAGTTCGTCCATCCACAGTTCTCCCTGGTAGGACACCAGGGCGTCGCCCTCCAGGTAGACCTCGGTAAAGGCCTCCCCTTGGGGCGCAAAATATATGGTCAGGGCTTCGCCGCCCCGGGTATGGACGGTCACCGGGGAGACCACCTGGCCCAGGCGGGCGGCGATGAGGGCCGAGGCCACCGCGCCGGTGCCGCAGGCCAGGGTCTCGTCCTCCACCCCCCGCTCATAGGTGCGAATTCTGATCTCCTGGGGACCTTCCATCCGAACAAAATTCACATTGGTGCCTGCCGGAGCGAACATCGGATGAAAGCGCACCGCCCGGCCCCAGGCGGTGACGGGCGTCTGGGCCAGGTCCGCCACCGGCACGGCCACGTGGGGCACGCCCACCTTCAGGAAGTGTCCTTTAAGTTCCACTCCTTCCAGGGGGATGGTTTGGTCCAGGCGCAAATCCCCGACCCCGGCCATGAGCAGCTTAACCCGGCGGCCTTTGACTTCGGCTTTGATGGTGCCCGCGAGAGTCTCAAAAGACAAATCCGCCGGGGCGATGTGGTTCATCACCGCGAACCGGGCGGCGCAGCGGCCGCCGTTGCCGCACATCTCGGGCTCGGAGCCGTCGGCGTTATAAAAACGCCAGCGGAAGTCCGCGCTGGGGGAGGCCTCGATGAGGATGAGGCCGTCGGCCCCCGCCCCCAACTGGCGATGACAGACCCGGCGGGCGAACTCCGGCTGCTCGGCCGCCGGGATGAAACCTTGCCGGTGGTCGATAAGCACGAAGTCATTGCCGCCGCCGTGCATCTTGAAAAAGGGGAGGCGTTTTCTGATATCCGTGGTCATTATCTTTAAAATTCATAATCCCCCCTAACCCCCCTTTAGAAAAGGGGGGAATAATAAACTGCCTTTTTAAGTCCCCCTTTTTTAAAGGGGGATTTAGGGGGATTTTACTCTTCCCCAAGCTCCTGCTTGGGAACGAAATTTTCCGTCCAAGCTCTGCCTGGACACCTATTTCAAAAACTCCGGGATGGACTCTCCCCAGACAAGCTGGCGGTAGGTCTCCCGTTTTCTGATAACATAAAACTGGTCATCCTGCACCAAGATTTCCGCCACCCGGGGCCGGGCGTTGTAGTTGGAACTCATGGAAAAGCCGTAGGCCCCGGCGCTCAAGACCGCCACCATCTCTCCCGGCTGAAACGCCGGCATCAGGCGGTCCTTGGCCAGGAAATCCCCGGACTCGCAGATGGGCCCCACGATGGAGGCCTTCACCTGGGGGTGCTTGCCCTCCACCACCGGCCAGAGGCCGTGATATGAGCCGTAGAGGCTGGGACGGGCCAGGTCGTTCATGCCCGCGTCCACGATGATGAAATGCTTGGCGTCGCTGGTCTTGGTATAGAGCACCTTGGTCACCAGGATGCCGGCGTTGCCCACCAGCACCCGCCCGGGCTCCAGGATGAGGGTGGACTGAAAGCCCCTGAGGCGTTCCAGGATTTGCTGCCCGTACTCGTCCGGGTGCGGCGGCTCTTCGTCGTGGTATTGAATCCCCAGGCCGCCCCCCAGGTCCAGGTAGCGGACCTGGATGCCCAGGGTCCGCAGGCGGTCAATCAACTCCTTCAGGCGTTCCAGGGCGTCCACAAAGGGCGACACCTGGGTGATCTGGGAGCCGATGTGGCAGGCCACCCCCACCATTTCCAGGTGCGGCAGGTCCCGGGCCCGGCCATAGTCCGCCAGGGCCTGCTCGATGTCGATGCCGAACTTGTTCTTTTTGAGCCCGGTGGAGATGTAGGGATGGGTCTGGGCGTCGATGTCCGGATTGATCCGCAGGGCCACCCGGGCTTTGAGCTTCAGGCGCCCGGCGATGCGGTTGATGGCCCCCAGCTCCTGGGAGGACTCCATATTGAACAGCAGGATGCCGGCCTTGAGGGCCGCCTTGATCTCTTCCGGCTTTTTCCCCACCCCGGAATAGACGATCTTGCCCGGGTCCACCCCGGCCTGCAAGGCCCGGT
>CAYNMI010000383.1:0-2410 GCA_964398095.1 uncultured Desulfobacca sp. | reverse complement strand
CATCTACCCGGACTTGGGCGTCATCATCCAGGCCTTCGAGACCTTCCTGGGCACCGTCGCCCCCGGCGGCCGGGTCCTGGCCTGGGGCGACGCTCCCCTGGTGCGGCAGGTCTGCGGCCGGAATCACGCCCCGGTCTCGTTTTACGGCCTGGGCGGTGACGTCACCTGGCAGGCCGCATCCATCCGCCCCGGGCCCGGCGGCATGAACTTCACCGTGCTGAAAGAAGGCGCCCGGTGGGGCGAGTTCTTCCTGCCCATGGTGGGGGAGCACAACGTCTTGAACGCCCTGGCCGCCCTGGCGGTGCTGGCCGAAGTGGGCGCTGCGGCCCCGGCCTTGCAGAAGGCCCTGCCGGGGTTCAAGGGGGTCAGGAAACGCCAGGACGTGGCCGGGGAGTTTCAGGGAGTGCTGGTCATGGAAGACTTTGCCCACCATCCCACCGCGGTGGCGGTGACCCTGGCGGCGGTGCGCCAGGCCTACCCGGAGCGCCGCCTGGTGGCCGCGTTTGAGCCCCGCACCAACACCTCCCGGCGCAAGATTTTTCAGGAGCCTTACGCCCTGGCCTTCAAAGACGCGGACCTGATCCTGGTGCGGGAACCCCCGGACCTCTGGAAAGTCGAGCCCGAGGAACAGTTCTCCTCCCGGCACTTGGTGGCCGACCTGCAGGCCGCCGGCCAGGAAGCCCTCTATTTCCCCGACACCGACGGGCTCCTTCAGGGCCTGCTCCACAGCCTCCGCCCCGGCGACGTGGTCCTGGTGATGTCCAACGGCGACTTCAACCACCTGGTGCCCCGGCTCTGTGAAGCCTTGGCGGGAGCGGGCCGATAACTCACAGCCCCGGCCTGAATTCCCCTCTCCTGCCACATCGCTTGCCAATGACCCAGGCATCCCGCCGGTGCCGGCGCCGGCTGATTATCTCTTGGGGTTATCTGTCCGGCCCATATTTTATGAGGCCATCACCCCTGGCGTTTACCATCCTGAATGATTATTTTATACGACAAAGGAGAATTTGCTTTCTCCCCCTGGACAGCTTCCTGCTACCGGGAAATAAATTTACGGCAAGAGTAAACCTGCATGCAGGTTTGCTGATAAGGAATAAGCGATGTTAACTGAAACTGGTCAAAGTCTCGCAGTACCAGAGGAACAATTGCTTGAGATAAACCTGATTACCGCCATCCTGCCGCATCCCATCCACGGGCGGCTGGCAGAATTCCCCCTGTTAATGGTGAACAAGCAAATCAACGTGGAAGGAGTACGTTACGATTTGGTCTGGCGGGACGGCGCCCTGGCCTACTACCGGCCGATTACGGCTCATTAACCGCAGTGGCAATCTGAGGGAGGGGGCGGAAACCCGCAGCCCCTCCCTTTAATTTTATCCCTGCCGCCTTAAACCGGCCCTCTCACACCAGCCAGGGCTTAAACCGGTCTTTCCCGGGGGTGGTGAGGTGCAACACCCGATCCGGGCCGCCGTCCGGCGCGGTCACCGGCACCGGCTCCCCTTCCGGCGCATCGCTGTAAGCTGCCGCCAACCCCGCCGCCGTCTCCAGGTCCACTTCGGATACAGCCCCGCTCACCAGCACTACCGGGCCGGGATAGTTATCCACTTTCAGCAAGAAATCCCCCAGAGATTTTAAGGCCAGGATCGCCTCATTCTCCCGCTGGGTGCGGCCCACCACCGCCTTGGCCCCGCCGGGCAGGCGAAAGTGCCGGCCCCACTTGAGCAGTTCCAGGTCCGGCCGGGAGGCCTCCTGAACGTGGCGCAGCAGTTCTTTGAGCCGGGCCGCGTATCCCGGATCGGTGAGGAGACACCCCCCCGCGGGGGCGGGATAGCGGGTGATGCCGTAGGCCGCGGCCAGGGCCATCTGGCGTTTGCGCCCCCGGCCGCTGAGATTCAGCAGCCGCTCCCGGTCCACCCAGCCCAAGAGCTCCGGTTGGGTCGTCTTGAGGAATTGGGCGCTCAAGGGCCGCAGCAGCAGGTCGGCAAACCCAGATTCCCGGGCGATGAGGTTCAACGAGCCCCGGTTCTGGCTCATGGGCCGCTGCCCCAAGACTTCCCCGGTGAAGAGAAAGTCAAACCCCGCGGCCGCCAGCAGGGCCCCGGCCTCCCGGAGCATCAGGATATGGCAGTCGATGCAGGGATTGTGGCCCCGGCCCCAGCCATGCGGCGGATCATAGATCAGGGGCAGAAATTTGTCGGTGAAGTCCACCTCCCGGAGGGGTAGGCCCAGGTGGGCGGCCGACTGTCGGGCCCGCGCCGCCCCGAAAAACGGCGTCACGAAACAGATGAGGCTGACTTCGATCCCCTGGACCCGCAAGAGCGCCGCGGCCAGCATGCTGTCCAGCCCGCCGGAAAAGAGCCCCAGGGCGCGAATGGTCTTGGTCATGGCGACTAGGGATAATGGTGCGCCGTGC
>CAYNMI010000382.1:0-2424 GCA_964398095.1 uncultured Desulfobacca sp. | reverse complement strand
CTCAGCGCTTACGGCCCTTGAGGAAGAGGCGCAGGGGGGCGTAGGTCAGGCCCAGCTTCTGCCGCAGTTGCTTCACCAGGTAGCGGCGGTAGTGGTCCGGCACCCCTTGGGGCTGGTTGACGAAGGCGATGAAGGTGGGAGGGTGAATCTCGGGTTGGGTGAGGTAAAAGAACTTGACGGGGCGGTCCCGGTAGCGGGGCGGGGGCGTCCGGCCGGTGATCTCCTGGAGCAGCCGGTTGAGTTCCCCGGTGCCCACCCGGGCGCCGCTCTGGGCATGAATCGCCTCAATCAGGGGAAAGACCCGCCGCAGGTTGTAGCCGGTTAAGACCGACACCGGCAGGACCGGGGCGTAGGCCATGAACTCCAGGCCCGAGGTCGCTTTGTCCAGGAGAGTTTTGGCCTCCTTGGGCTCCTGCCGCACCAGGTCCCACTTGTTCATCAGCACCAGGCAGCCCTTGCCCTGGTCCTCGATGAGCCCGATGATGCGCAGGTCCTGGCCGGTGAGGCCTTCGGCCGCGTCCAGCAGGAGCACCGCCACCTCGGACCGGGACAGGGCCTTGATGGTCTTCAAAACCATCTGGCGCTCCAACCCGGCGTCGACGTGGCTGGGGCGGCGCAGGCCGGCGGTGTCCACCAGGACGTAGTCAACGCCGGCCCAGTTAAAGGGGGAGTCGATGGCGTCCCGGGTGGTGCCGGGTAGGGGGCTCACCAGGTGGCGCGCCTCGCCCAGAAAATGGTTGATGAAGGAGGATTTGCCCACGTTGGGGCGGCCCAGGATGGCCACCCGGATGCCGGGGGCCGGGGCGGTGACCTCCCCGGGCCGCGGCAGGGTTGCCGCCAGGGCCTCCAGCAAGGCCGCCAGGCCCAGGCCATGGGTGGCGGACACGGGGTAGAGGGGGGCCAGGCCGAATTGGTAGAAATCCGGCAACTGGGGTTCCAGGCCGGGGTGGTCCATCTTATTGATGATTAGCAGGGTGGGCTTGGCGGTGCGCCGGAGATAATCCACCACCTCGGCGTCGCCGGGCTGGGGACCTTGGCGGCCGTCCATGACCAGGAGTATGACGTCGGCCTCGGCCACCGCGGTTTCGGCCTGACGCCGCACCAGGCCGGACAGGTCTTCTTCGCCCCCCACCAGGCCGCCGGTGTCCACCAACAGGACGGCGTGGTCATCCCAGGTGAGGCTGCCGTAATGACGGTCCCGGGTGACCCCGGGGATATTGGCCACCAGGGCCTGGGAGGAGCGGGTCAGACGGTTGAAAAGGGTGGACTTCCCCACGTTGGCCCGGCCGATGATGGCCACCAGGGGTTGTTCGGCCGGCAACGTGGTCATTCAGGGGTCGCCAGGAGTTGGGCCAGATTTTTCGGGGGCCAGTGGCGCAGCAACTCCACGGCGGTCTTCAATTGGGGATCCCTATCCAACTCTGCCTGGGTAATGGGCTGGTTCCAGGCCTTATCGGTCAGACCTTCCCGCCGCATGTGACGGGTAAGGAGTTCGTCCCGGAATTTCTGCAGCGTCTCATTGGCCGGGGGCTTCTTCTCTTGCACCACGATATCAGGGTGGATCCCCTTGTCGTTAATGGTGACGCCGCTGGGGGTAAAGTACAGAGCGGTGGTCAGACGCAGGGCGGAGCCATCCTCCATAGGAATGATGGTTTGGACCGAGCCCTTGCCGAAGCTCTTGGTGCCGATGATCACGGCCCGCTTCTGGTCTTTGAGGGCCCCGGCGACAATCTCGGAGGCCGAGGCGCTGCCCTCATTGATGAGCACCACCATGGGAACCGTGGCCACCTTGCCTTCCTGACCGGTGCGGGCGTAAAAGCGCATGTTCTGGCTGCGGCTGCGACCTTCGGTGTAAACGATCAGGCCGGATTTCAAAAATTCATCGGAGACGCGCACGGCCTGCTCCAGCAACCCGCCGGGATCGTTGCGCAGGTCCAGAATCAAGCCCTTGAGGGGCACCAGGCGTTTCCTCATCTTCTTGATGTAGGCCTGGAGATCGTGATCGGTTTGATCCTGAAAATTAGTAATCCGGATATAGCCGATGCCGTCTTTCAGGATGCGGGCCTTGACGCTGTGGATGGGGATGATTTCCCGGGTGATCACGAAGTCCTTGGGGTGGGGGAAGCCCTCCCGGTTGATGGTGAGGGTCACCTTGCTGCCCTTGGCCCCACGAATCTTCTTGACGGCTTCCATGAGGGTGATGTGTTTGGTTGAAACGCCGTTGATTTTGACAATCTGGTCGCCGGCCTTTATACCGGCCTGATAGGCCGGGGTGCCCTCAATGGGGGAGACCACCGTCAAGACGCGATCCTTCAAGGTAATTTCGATGCCGATACCGCTGAATTTTCCCTTGGTTTCGATCTGCAACTCCCGGAACTCTTCCGGGGTCATGAAAGAAGAATGGGGGTCCAGGGTCCCCACGGC
>CAYNMI010000381.1:0-2429 GCA_964398095.1 uncultured Desulfobacca sp. | reverse complement strand
CGCCCCTACGGGTGATCCTCGGTAAGGGTTATGGTTTCATCGGCACGCCCCATTAAAATCCTGGCCCTGACGCCCCAGGGCGCGGCCCTGGCTCGGCGGCTGTCTCGGGGACTGCCCGGGGCGGAGTGTTGGTTATCCCAGGCCCAGGCCGGGGAGCCGGGGGATCAGGTCTTTGCGAACCTGGCCGGCGCCTTCCGCCAGGCCTTTGCCGCGGGCGATAACCTGGTGTGCGTCATGGCCGCGGGGATCGTGGTGCGGTCCATCGCCCCGTATTTGAAGGGCAAGGCCGCGGACCCGGCGGTGGTGGTGGTGGATGAGGCCGGGCGCTACGCCATCAGCCTGCTCTCCGGGCACCTGGGCGGGGCCAACGACCTGGCCCGGCAGGTGGCGGAGGTTTTGGGAGGGACCGCGGTGATCACCACGGCCACGGACGTGCAGGGGCTGCCGGCCCTGGACGTGCTGGCCGCGCAGCAGGGTCTGGCCATCGAAAACCTGCCGGAGGTGCGGGCCATCCACATGGCCTTATTGGCCGGCCGGCCGGTCCGCCTCGTGGACCCCCAGGGTTTTCTGGCCGGGGCGGTGGCGGCGTATCCGGAGTTATTAATCCCGGAGGCCGACCTGGACCGGGCCCTGGCGGGCGGCGGACCCGCGGTGTACGTGGGCTTTCGGGAACGGGAGTGGCCCCCGGAGTGGCTGCGGCTCCGGCCCCGGAACCTGGTGGCCGGCATGGGCTGCCATAAGGGCACGCCCGCCGCAGAACTGCTTGAGTTCATAAAAGATACGTTTAGGCAGGCAGGGTTGTCCCTCCTGTCCCTGAAGGCCCTGGCCACCATCGAGGCCAAAAAGGCGGAACCCGGGCTGCGGCAGGCCGCCCGGACTCTGGGAGTGGAATTCTTATGGTTTACTGCGTCGGATTTAGAGGCGATACCGGTGCCGAACCCTTCGCCCCGGGTGACCCGCCACCTGGGCGTGGCGAGTGTCAGCGAGGCGGCGGCCCTGAAGGCGGGGGGAGTGGAGCTGATCGTGACCAAGCGCAAGGCCGCCAACGCCACCCTGGCAGTAGCCCGGGTCGCCTCACGGTAGTGAGCCTGGGGCCGGGGTTTCCGGAATACATCATCCCCCGGGCCCAGGCCGCCCTGGCCGAGGCCCAGGTGGTGGTGGGCTACCAGACCTACATCGACCTGGTGCGCCCCCTGTTGACCACCCAGGAAGTGGTGGCCACCGGCATGAAGGCCGAAGTGAAACGCTGCCAACTGGCCCTGGACCGGGCCCGGGGCGGGGCCCGGGTGGCCCTGGTCTCCAGCGGCGATGCCGGCATCTACGGCATGGCCGGGCTGGTCCTGGAGATGGGCGCGGCCCAGGGCCTCAAGATGGGGCCGCCCGACGGCGAGGCGGAAGTGGATTTCCACCTGGAGGTGATCCCGGGGGTGCCGGCCCTGGCCGCGGGCGCGGCGCTCCTGGGGGCGCCCCTGATGCACGATTTTGCGGCCATCTCCCTGAGCGACCTCCTCACCCCCTGGGAGACCATCGTCAAGCGCCTGGACCTGGCAGCGCAAGGGGATTTCGTCATCGTGCTCTATAACCCCAAGAGCAAGAAGCGGGACTGGCAACTGGGCGCGGTGCGGGACCTGCTGCTGCGCCATAAAGCCCCCGAGACCCCGGTGGGCATCGTCTCCCGGGCCATGCGCCAGGGGCAGGAGACCATCATCACCACCTTGCAGGATTTGCTGAACCAGCCGGTAGACATGCAGACCATTGTAATTATCGGCAATTCCCAGACTTACGCTTATGGCCCTTACATGGTTACACCCCGGGGCTACATGGCGAAATACGGGGGAAAGGATAGGGGTTAGGGGCCAGGGGTCAGGGGCCAGGGATTAGCGGCCCGGCTCACTGCTCACTGCTTACTGCTTACTGATATGAAATATCGTCCTTTGATGATACTGGGTTCGGGCTCGGACGTGGGCAAGTCCATCATGGTGGCCGGACTCTGCCGCATCTTCCGCCAGGAGGGCATCCGGGTGGCCCCCTTCAAGGCCCAGAACATGGCCCTGAACAGCTTCATCACCCCGGAAGGCGGGGAGATGGGCCGGGCCCAGGTGGTCCAGGCCCAGGCCGCGGGCCTCACCCCCCACGTGGACATGAACCCGGTGCTGCTCAAGCCCAGCAGCGACGTGGGCTCCCAGGTAATCGTCCAGGGGCGGGTGTACGGCAATTTCCCGGCCCGGGATTACTACCGGCAGAAGCCCCGGCTGGTGAAAAAGGTGATGGAGAGCTACCGCCGCCTGGCCCGGGCCTACGACCTCATCGTCCTGGAGGGGGCCGGCAGCGCGGTGGAGTTGAATTTAAAGGCGGACGACCTGGTAAACTTCGCCATGGCCCGCCGGGCCGGGGCTGCGGTCCTGCTGGTGGCGGACATCGACCGGGGC
>CAYNMI010000380.1:0-2435 GCA_964398095.1 uncultured Desulfobacca sp. | reverse complement strand
ATCCGCGCCTCTATCCTGATTTTAAGTCCAGCTAATTATGAAACGCTCCACTAGTAATTAAGCTGGCAGGATTTATCTTCTATTCATCGTACGGGATTGGGGGAGGGGGTGTGGGGGAGTTTTTCGTAAGCGTAAGGGCTGGCGCCCTTAGCCCCCTCTCCCGGAGCATTCTGATATAATATTCTTATGGACTTAATCGCGGCCTTGCTGGACCCGGCCGCCTATCCGGAGCCCACCCGGGAGGTGGCCTTAATCCAGACCCACATCTCCTGGGTCTTTATCACGGATCATTTCGCCTACAAGGTCAAGAAACCGGTGGACCTGGGGTTTCTGAACTTTACCAGTCTGCGCCGCCGCCACCATTACTTGCAGGAGGAACTCAGCCTCAACCGGCGGCTCTGCCCGGAGATTTATCTGGAAGTCCTGCCCATCGTGGCGCACGGGGACGGGGTGCGCCTGGGAGGGAAGGGCCATCCCATGGAATATATTTTAAGGATGGTGCGCATGCCCCAGGACCGCATGATGGATGAGGTGGCGGACCGGGGGGAGCTCACGGCCGCGCATCTGGATCGCATCATTGAACGGCTGGCGCCTTTCTATGCCCAGGCGGCCACGGGCCCCCGGATCAACAAGTATGGGGAGCCGGCCATCATTGCTTACAACCATGAGGAGAATTTTTCCCGGACGGAGGCCCTGGCGGGTCGGATGTTGCCCCGGGAATTGTTTGGGGAGATTCGCGACTTTGCCCGGTCTTTCCTTTCCAGGCACCGGGCCTTGTTCCTGAAGCGCATCCGGGACGGGCGCATCCGGGACTGCCACGGCGATTTGCACATGAAGAACATCTGCCTGGCGGAGCGGGTCTATATTTTTGATTGCATTGAATTTAACCACAGATTCAGATATGGGGATGTGGCTGCGGATATTGATTTCCTGGCCATGGATTTGGATTTTCACGGTTTCCGAGACCTGGGGCGCTCCTTTGTGGAACGCTTTGCCGGGGCCACCCGGGACCCGGACCTGATCCAGATGCTGGATTTTTACAAATGTTACCGGGCCTACGTGCGGGGTAAGATTCACGCCTTCACCGCCCAGGACCCGGATCAGACGCCGGCGGCCCGGGACGAGGCCGTGAAGACGGCCCGGGCCTATTTTGCCCTGGCCGGGGAGTATGCCGAAGCGGGGGCGCGGTGGGCCGCCTGATCGTGGTGGTCTTCGGGCTGATGGGCACCGGCAAGAGCAGCCGTTCCCTGGCCCTGGGCGCGGCCCTGAAGTGGCCGGTGATTCACAGCGACGCGGTGCGCAAAACCCTGGCCGGCCTCAAACCCACCCACCGGGTGCCCGTGGGATTTGGCAAGGGCATCTACGCGGAAGATTTTTCCACCCGCACCTACGACGAAATGCTGCGCCAGGCAGAAGCACACCTGGCCGCGGGGCAGAGCGTCATCCTGGACGGCTCCTATAAACGGGCGCTAGAGAGGCTGCGGGTGCGGCGGCTGGCCCGGGACCTGGGGGCCCGGGTGATTTTTGTGTATTGCGAGTGCCCGCCGGCAGTGGCCCGGGAGCGCCTGGGGATTCGCCTGAGCGACCCGGCGGCCATCTCCGACGGCCGGGTGGAGCTGTTTGAGGACCAGATGCGGGACTTCGACCCCTTGACGCCGGAGGACCGGCCGCTGCTGCACCTGGATACCACCGGGGAGCCCGAGGCGGTGCTGGAGGAATTGCTCAGTTTTGTGCAGATTTATTTATAGGGCGGCCTGGGGCCGCGGTAAAGCGGTGTGCACGGCACGGCCTATGAACTACTGCGCAGGCTAAAGCCTGGGGCTACAGTTATATGGGGAGACCCGGATGACACCTGAAGAAATCGTTGCCAGCATCAAAAAGCGGGCCAAAGATAATTTCAAGACCGGCATGAACTGCGCCGAATGCGTGTTGGAGGCGGTGCTGGCGCACATTGACACCGGCCTGCCTCATGAGGCCATGTGCCTGATGACGGGCTTCGGGGGCGGCGGCGGCCTGTTCGGCGATACCTGCGGCGCCCTGGTGGGGGCCATGGCGGCCCTGGGCGCGGTGTACGGCCGCCGGGCAGTGCCCACCAACGCCAAGGCGGCCGAGGCGGAACTTTACGGCAACCCCGGCCTCTATCGGCTGTTTAACCGGCTGCCCAACGAATTCAAGCGGCGGTTCGGGAGCACGCAGTGCCGCCTGTTGACTTCGCAATGGCGCAAGACCTGGCTGTGCAGAGACCATCTCCTCTTTTGCCGCAACCTCACCATCGAGGCCGCGGGACTGGCCGCGGAGATGGCGGCGCCCAAGGACCTGGGGCGCTGGGGCTCGGAGCCTTTTAAAGAGAACGTGGAAGGACTGACCTGATTGCAGGATTAAGGCCGGTTCCGGGCAGTAATTGAACCTTGGTGGCCGCAGGCTTGACCGTGAAA
>CAYNMI010000379.1:0-2440 GCA_964398095.1 uncultured Desulfobacca sp. | reverse complement strand
TTCGGTCCGGGAGAGCAGGCTGAACCCCTCCAGGGCCTCGGTATCCGTCACCGCTACGTATTCGGCCCGGCCGGTATCTTTGAAATAAGAGTGCTCCGGCCCCACCCCGGGATAATCCAGCCCCGGCGCCAGGGAATGCGCCTCCTGGATGTTGCCCCAGGGGTCTTGTAAGAGGTAGCTGAACGCCCCGTGCAGGACGCCCACCGTTCCGGCCACCAGGGTGGCGGAATGATGCTGCGTCTGGATCCCATGGCCCCCAGCCTCCACCCCCACTAACCGCACCGGGTCGTCCTTAAAGGGATGGAACAGCCCCATGGCGTTGCTGCCGCCCCCCACGCAGGCCACCAGGCATTGGGGCAGCTTGCCGGTGCGCCGCCGCACCTGGGCCCGGGCCTCCCGCCCGATCACTGACTGAAAATCCCGCACCATTAAGGGATAGGGGTGGGGGCCGGCCACGGAGCCGATGACATAGTGGGTATGGCGCACGTTGGTGACCCAATCCCGGATTGCCTCGTTCATGGCATCCTTCAGGGTGCAGCTCCCCGACCTCACCGGCACCACCGTCGCCCCCAACAGCCGCATGCGGATGACGTTAAGGCGCTGCCGCCGGATGTCTTCGGTGCCCATGTAGATCTCGCAGGCCAGCCCCAACAGGGCCGCCACCGTGGCGGTGGCCACCCCGTGCTGGCCCGCCCCGGTCTCGGCGATGAGCCGGGTTTTCCCCATGCGCCGGGCCAACAACCCCTGCCCCAGGGTGTTGTTGATCTTGTGCGCCCCCGTATGGGCCAGGTCTTCCCGCTTGATGTAAATCTGCGGCCCCCCCAACTCGATGGTCAGATGCCGGGCCAGGTAGAGCGGCGTGGGCCGGCCCACGTAATCTTTGAGATACCAGCTTAACTCCCGGCGAAACTCCATGGTATGGCTGATCTTGCGATACGCTTCTTCCAACTCGAACAGGGCGGGCATCAGGGTCTCCGGCACAAACCGGCCCCCATACCGCCCGAACCTCCCGTGCCTGTCTGGTAACAAGGTAACCTCCTTTTATGAACTGTCAGTGGTCAGCTTGCAGCTTTTGGTTTTCTGTTTTCTGTTTTCTGTTTTCTGTTGTTAGTGGAGCGGGCCGCCGCGCCCGACTCATGACATCCTTCCTTAAAAACTCTGAATCTAAGTGGCACCGGCTTCCAGCCGGTGAATCCAGGCGACCGCCATCCTCGGCGCTTAGACCGCGCCCTGCAACAACTCATCGCTCACTGCTCACTGCTTACTGCTCACTGCTCACTGCCTTAAAAAACGCCCGCAGCTTGGCCGGGTCTTTCCGGCCCGGCGCGGCCTCCACGCCACTGGCCACGTCAACGGCGTCGGGCCTGGCCACCTCGATGGCTTGGGCCACGTTCTCCGGCGTCAGGCCCCCGGCCAGGATGATCCAGCCGTATTTTTTCGCCTCCCGGGCCAGGCGCCAGTCGAAACTTTCCCCGGTGCCGCCCACCCGACCTTTTCTATAGGTATCCAGTAAAAAGGCCTGGACTGCGCCCCGGTAGGGCTCCAACTCTGCAAGGGAACTTTCGTCCCGGATGCGCCAGCCTTTGAGCACCCGCCTTCCTAAGCTCCGGCAATAGTCCGGGGATTCCCGCCCGTGCAGTTGCACCCAATCCAGGCCCACCCGGGCCGCCAACTCCTGCACCGCGGCCGCGGCTTCATCCACGAACACCCCGATGCTCGTAACAAAGGGCGGCAGTTGGGCGATAATCTCCCGGGCGGTCTCCGGCGCCACCTTCCGGGGGCTCTTGGGATAAAAAATAAACCCCAGGGCGTCCGCCCCCAACCCCGCGGCCAGCAGCGCGTCTTCCAAATTAGTAATGCCGCAAATTTTTATTTTAACCATATCACTTGTCGGGCCGACTTGGTCGCCTCTCCCCTTTGCGCCTTAGCGTGAGCCCCCTACCCTTTTCGTCTTGGCGTCTTGGCGTGAGCCCTCTACCCTGCTATCAACTCTCTTAACGCCGCCCCCGGGTCCGCCTGGGTCACCAGGCGCTCCCCGATGAGAAAGGCATGGATGCCCGCAGCCATATAACGTTCGAGATCGGCCCTCGACGTTATTCCCGACGCCGCCACCAGGATCACTCCCGGGGGCGCCAGGGGCGCCAACTCCAACGCCCGGTCCGGAAACATCTCGAAGGTGTGAAGATTCCGGGAGTTGATCCCGATCAACCGGGCCCCCGCGCTCAGCGCCGTCTCCATTTCCGCCGCGCTGTGCACCTCCACCAGGGCCGTCAGCCCCAGGGCCCGGCTCAGGAGCAGCAAGGCCCGAAGCTTCCCCAATTCCAGCAGGCTGACGATCAGGAGCAGGGCGTCGGCCCCCAGCGCCGCAGTCTCGTAAACCTGAATCGGCTCCAGGATAAAATCCTTGCGCAGGATGGGGAGCCGGATCACCGGCCGCATC
>CAYNMI010000378.1:0-2455 GCA_964398095.1 uncultured Desulfobacca sp. | reverse complement strand
CCCCAGATGGTGCCGTCGGGGCCGTAGCCCGTGCCGTCCAGGGCGATGCCGATGACCCGGTCGGCGCGGCGGTTCTCCGCCAGGCAGGCGGCGATATGGGCGTGATGGTGCTGCACCCCCACCAGGCGCACTCCGTCCAGACCCTGGGCATAGCGGGTGCTGAGATACAGGGGATGGAGGTCATGGGCGACGATGGCCGGGTCCTGGCGGCACAGGGCCTTAAAATGGCTGATGGCAGCCTGGTAATAATCAAAAGTCTCCACGCTGTCCAGGTCGCCGATGTGCTGGCTGAGGAGGGCGATCCCGTGGGCGGCCACACAGAAAGTGTTCTTCTGTTCGGCCCCGACGCCCAGGATGGGCTCCGCGGCCAGGGGCAGATAAATGGGGGCGGGGACCAAGCCCCGGGCCCGCCGGAGGGGGATGGCGGCCGGCCCGGCCATGGGGCGGACCACGGAATCGTCGCAGGGCACCTGGATGTCCCGGTCGTGCATGAGGAAGGCGTCGGCCAGGCCGGTTAATTTGTCCCGGGCCTCCTGGTTCCGGTACACCAGGGGCTCTTCGCTGAGGTTGCCGCTGGTCATCACCAGGGCCGCGGGGGCGTGGTCCATGAGCAAGGAGTGCAGGGGGGTGTAAGGCAGCATGAGCCCCAGATATTTGTGGCCCGGGGCCACGCGGGCTGAAACATTGCAATCCGGCCGCCGGCGGGCCAGGACGATGGGGCGTTCCCGGGAGAGGAGCAAGGCGCGTTCCGGTTCTCCCAGGTGGCAGAGGCGCTGGGCCTCGGCCAGGTCCCGGACCATGAGGGCAAAGGGTTTGGCCACCCGGCCTTTACGGTCCCGGAGGTTGCGGACGGCTTGGTCGTGGGCGGCGTCGGCGGCCAGGTGAAAGCCCCCCAGCCCCTTGATGGCCACAATTTTACCTTCTTTAAGCAAGCGCGCCGCGGCGGGGATGGCTTCCCGGTCCAGGCGCCGGTCCCCTGCTTCCAGCCAGACCCGGGGACCGCACACGGGGCAGGCGGTGGGCTCCGCATGAAAGCGCCGGTCTTCCGGATTCTCATATTCCTCCCGGCACTGGGGGCACATCTCGAAGACGCCCATGGTGGTGTGGGGGCGGTCATAGGGCACCTGCCGGATGATGGTGAACCGGGGGCCGCAGTTGGTGCAGTTGGTAAAGGGATATTGGTAACGACGGTTCCGGGGGTCGGTGATATCGGCCAGGCAGTCGTCGCAGGTGGCCACGTCCGCGGGGATCAGGGCCTCGGTGGCGGCCAGATGCCGGCTCTCCCGAATGGCAAACCCGGGGCGGCCCTGGGGCCGGGTGACGCGGCTCACCACCGCGTCAATGCGGGCCAGGGCCGGGGCCTCTTGCTTAAGCTGCCCGATAAATCGGTCCAGGGAGGCGGGGGGGCCTTCGATCTCGATTTCCACGCACCGGGAAGTGTTGCACACCCAGCCGGCCAGGTGATGTAACCGGGCCAGCCGGTAAACAAAGGGCCGGAAGCCGACCCCTTGCACCACCCCGGTCACTTGCAGCCTTTTGCGGGCCAGAGTCTCTGGAATCGCCATGAGCAGCGCGGCCTGGCGGCCGGGAACCTCCCGAACGGGCAATTGATTGGTTCTAACCTATAAAAGTATAACAAATTTTTGCTACGAAGGCGTAATTTGCTTGCCGCCGGGTTGTCTCCCTTTTTGGTATCAAAGGACACTCCCGGGCCACTAAATGCTATGCCTGGTCGTCACTTATAGAGGGAAGCAGCAAGCGCAGATATTATGCCGTCCTTCATATCCCTCCCATAGATTCACACGAGAAGGCGGTTAGGGCGGCGATTATTCGGGATCATAAGGCAGGGGGATTAAAATAGCTTCTGGCAGTAGGTTATTTGTGAAATGGCAACGGGTTGTCACCATTTTGTGGGCTTATATAAGGAAGTTCCGGGGATAGGGTTTGGAAGTTGCGAATCTCTTAGCACTCCCGTCCTAATTGGTCTTACGAAGTCGGCATGAACGCTCAGTTTTCTTGAAGTGCGTCTATCTTTCGGAGCCCCCGGTGTAACTAAACCAAGCGTCTTTTTATGGTGGTGCTTTACTAGACCCATGGCTTCTGCAAGATCACTATCATTTGAGACGACGATGGCACAATCATACTTGTCCAGCCAGGCGTCATTAAGTAAGTGGACAGCCATGTTTACATCCGACCCTTTTTCTTCCGTTTTGATGATTTTCTCGGAATGTTTGCCTGGGATAGGACAGGCAAGGGGAGCCCATACCTCATGGCTTAAAAAATGTCCCTAATAAACTTCTAATTCAGGAATATGGGATTGAAGGGCACGAATGAAGGTTTTCTGTCTAATTGATTTTGTGAGATCGGTTGGAGTATCAGAAACTAAAGCGGTGCAATACTTGATGCGGGAGATTAGATGATGGGATGGTAAAATTTTGGTAAAAAGTGCCTTAAA
>CAYNMI010000377.1:0-2455 GCA_964398095.1 uncultured Desulfobacca sp. | reverse complement strand
CGGCCAGGCGGTAAATCTCCGGCCGGTAGAGGTAGGGGGAGGCCGCGGTGTCGAAATAGACCCGGCGCAGCACCTCGGGGCCTTCCTTTTTCATGAGGCCGTAAAAGGGCAGCCCCCCGCCCCAGTGGGCCAGAATCCAGTCGATGTCGGGAAAGGCCTTAATGGCCGCATAGAGGGCCGGGAGCGACAACGGGGCCTTGCCCGGATACGCCGGCCCCACCGGGTCGTTGGTGTGGAGCATCAGGGGGACGCGGTAATGCTGGCAGAGTTCGGCGATGGGGGCCAGCACCGGGGTCAAGTCCTCCCCCAGGTCGGTTTCATACCAGGCCAGTTCGCCCACGCCCCGAAACCCCGCGGCCAGGCAGCGCTCCACTTCCCGGGGGGCGCCGGGCGAAATCACGTGGACCGCACAGAAGCCGATGAGGGTCCGGGGAAAGCGGCGCATGGCCTCTAAAATCACTTCGTGCTGGCGGCGCCAGAGGGCCTCCCGGCGCCAGGGAAAGCCCATGACCACCGCGGCGGTAACGCCGGCCTCAGCCAGGGCCGCCACCATGGCCTCGGGGTCCACCAGCCTGGACTTGGGAGAATCGTAGAGCAGGCGGAAGGCCGGTTCGTCGGCAAAGTAATCCTCCCGGCGGCGGCAGACTTCCGGCGGGAAGACATGGGTGTGGCCATCCAGGATCATTTTTACACTATGGACTTAAACGTTTGAGGGCGCAAGCCCTTTCTGCGGCGGATAACCCCCGGGAAAACCGGGGTTTTTCTCTAGGGGCGGCGGCCGGCGTCCGTAAATCGGCCGTTTTCCCTTTGTTTGCGCCCCCTTTTGGGATAAAATTATTTTTGATGGCAAAAATCCAGAGATTTTTCCTCTTTACCCTCCTGGGGTTGCTGCTCATCGCCGCCAACCCCGCGGGAGCCGCCGGGCCGTTCACCTATCGTTTTCCCCAGGGTCCGGGTGTGGACCCGCAAGCCGTCACCGTGGTGGGCCAGCCGCAGACGCATCACATCGTGCGCTACGAGAATCTCTACGGCATCGCCCGGCAATATGACCTGGGGTTCTGGGAGTTGGCCGGCTTCCACAAGGGCATGGATCACTTTTACCTGCCCTGGGACACCGATATCGTTATTCCCACCCAATGGGTCCTGCCCGAGGACCGCCACCCGCCCGGCTACCTGATCAACGTGGCGGAGCTCCGGGGCTACCGGTTTTTCCCGGATAAACATGAAGTCTGGACCTTCCCCATCGGCATCGGGGTGCTGGATTACAAGACTCCCTTTAATAAGCGGTTTAGGGTGCAGAGCAAGTCGGTCAACCCGGGGTGGCATATCCCCGGCCATTTGCAGAAAAAGTACGGCATAGCCTACATGCCGCCGGGGGAGGACAACCCCGTGGGCAACCGCTGGATGGGCCTGTCCCACTACGGTCTGCACGGCACCGCCGCGCCCATGGGGGTGGGCCGCCTGGTGAGCCACGGCTGTATCCGCCACTACCCGGAAGACATCATCAAGCTCTTTGACATGACTCCGGTGGGCACTTCGGTGGAGCTCATCTATGAGCCCGTTAAATTCGGTTACCTTCTGGGGCAGATTTACGTGGAAGTGCACAAGGATATTTACCTCAAGGTGCCCAATATGCTGCAATACGCCATGAAGCGCCTCCAGGCCCGGGACCTGGCCGGCCGCATCAACTGGACCCGCTTCCTCCAGGCCGTGGAAGAACAGACTGGAGCTCCGGTGGATATTTCCCGATAGGGAATCTAGCCCCTCAATGAGGTCACGATGAGGGCGGCCGTTTCCCGGCTGAGCCGGCTCCGGCTCCCAGGAGAAGATGATGACGCGCACTCCGGTATCCCAGCCACCCGGGCCAGATAACCTGGAAGCCCATGGCGGTGCGGATATCTGCAGCAGCATCTTGCAGGTGATGGAAAGGCTCTATCACATCAAAGACCTCCACACCATGCTGGACGAGGTGCTTCTCCAGGCCCGGCAATTGACCCGGGCCGACGCCGGCTCGATTTACCTCATCGAGAATAATGTCCTGAATTTCAGTTACACCCACAATGACACCCTGTTTGACGCCGCGGACATCAATAAATATTTCTATACCAGCCATACCCTGGCCATCGATAACCGTTCCCTGGCCGGGTACGCCGCCCTGACCGGGAAGCCGCTGATTGTTGATGACGTTTATCATATTCCTGAGAGCATGCCTTTCAGCTTCTGCGAGACCTTTGATCAACGCTCGGGCTATCGGACAAAATCGATCCTGGCGGTGCCGCTCATCACCAGCAACCGCAAGACCGTAGGGGTGATGCAGATTATCAACCCCCTGGACGAGGCCCGGGAACCCATCAATTTTACCCCCAGAGATCAGTTGGTGACCAGTTATTTCGCCGATAACGCCGCGGCCGCCATTGACCGCGCCATAATGACCCGGGAGATTATTTTAAGAATG
>CAYNMI010000376.1:0-2460 GCA_964398095.1 uncultured Desulfobacca sp. | reverse complement strand
AGTTAGTAGAGGGATTAGGCGTCGCAGGCAAGGTCACAGTCCACAAAGTAGTTTCTTTAAGTCACCATCTTATACAGACGGGAAACTGAATCTCCGCATCTTATGCGGATCAATCTAATTATTCATGATTTCTCCAATTAGCAAGACAAGAAGGCTTTTAACCGAGCGTTCGATCGATTAATGCGAGCTCTGGCTACTGACAACTGACTACTATCCATAGGAGGTCTTATGGCACTGGCGGTGGGCATGACCCATGAGAAGCGGCTCCAGACCGGCCCGGAACACTCGGCCCAAAAGTTTTTTCCGAAAGTTCCCGATGTCTTCGGCACGCCCTTCCTGGGAGGGCTGTTCGAAGGGGTGAGCGCCGAACTGATGGCGCCGCACCTGGGACCGGGGGAGACCTCGGTGGGGATCTCCATGAATCTGCAGCATACCGCGCCCACCCCCCTGGGGATGGAGGTGCGGGCGGTCACCGAAGTCACCCAGGTGGAGGGCCGCAAGATCACCTTCAAGCTGGAGGGTTTTGACGAGAAAGAAAAGATTGGCCAGGCCGTGCACGAGCGTTTTATAATTAATGAAGCGAAATTCAATCAACGGGTGGAGGCCAAAAAGAGCTGAATACGGCCCGCGCTTCTCTGGATTTTTCCTACGACCTGGTGACCCTGGGGCATTTTGAGGCCGGCGGCGGCTGGGAGGCCCAAATCCGCCAGTACGTCCGGAAGAAGTACCGGGAGGACCTGGCGGGGCTGGCCGGCCTGGACCCCGCGGTGCTGGCCGGGCTCCTCCGGGGGGAATTGGTGCCCGGCCGCCCCTACGCCACCATCCAATGGGTGTTGCGGGTAGCGCCCTTCCGTCCCTTGGAACTGTTCCTGCTCTTTGACCAGGACCCGGAGTTCGGCACGGACCTTAGGGTCTTTTACGCCCGGAAAAGCCTGGCGGTGCCCACCGAGGACGCCTACGTCTTTGCCTGGGATTACGTGGCTTTGCTGGCCCGCTATGGCCGGGGTGCCTTGGCCCTGGAGCCTGCCGCTCCGGGAACGGAGTGGCTGCGGTTTACGGACTTCGCGCCCGCAGGGGCGGGCCCCATGAAGGACGTCTCCTTGGGGGCCCGGGAGGAGATTCTGGTCCAAGTGGCGCCGGAGGTGGTGGAAGTGGCGGTACGGCGCATGGACTGCGGCAGTTTCGCCCAGGCCGAAGACTTCTGGGAGGTGACCTGGCCCGTTCTGGGTGACCTGGCCTTCCGGTTCCGGTACGGCCCGGAAGGGTATGAGATGGCCTTTGACAGCGGTGGGGCCCGGAAGTACGCCCCGGAATTTCTCATGAGCTTTGCCTGGCTCTACCTCAACGGGCTGTTGCGGGAGTGCCGCCAGGTGGACGACTCGCTGCCGAAGTTGTCCCGCTATTTTTAGTCCGATGAAATGCATTTATTGTCATAAAGCCAGCATTGTCATCAAACCCACCTGAACCGGGATAGAAATCGGCTGCCCGGGTTGCGGCCGCGTCTATTCGGCTGAGGAGATCAGGGAACTGGCGAGACAGTCACGGGCCAGCAAGGCCGGTCCGCGGCCGGCCCGGTCAAATAAAGGGGTTTCATGAGCGCCCAACTGAAAGATTTAACCCGCATGCAGCAGCCGAGCCAGGCCCGTTCCGGTCTGGTCAAGATCAGTTACGGGGTCCATAATCTGGAGGCGGCCATTGCCGGGAAGTCCGTCAGCGAGGTGCGCCAGGCCCTGAAAGAGCCGTTGAACATCGACCCCCGGGCCCTGGCCCTGGTGAACGGCCGGGACGTGGCGGCCTCGTATATCTTGAAGCAGGATGACCAACTGGAGTTCGTGCGCCTGGCGGGAGAAAAGGGCGGCACGCGGCGGCCGCGGCGGGGTTCGAGACGAATTTTGACATGCCGTGGTAAAAAGGTTATAAAATAGTATTTGAAAGAGACTATTGGCTCATCCTGCTTCACGAGATCAGGAAATAAGGGAGTTTATGCATGGCCCGAGTTACTATTGAAGACTGCCTGGAGCAGGTGCCGACGCGTTTCGGCCTCATCCACCTGGCGGCCAAGCGGGTGCGCCAGATCTACCGCGGGGCGCCGGTTCTGGTCAAAGGCGACAACAAAGAGATCGTCATGGCCCTGCGGGAGATCGCCGCGGCTAAAATCGTCCCCACCACCCCCCTGAAAGCCCTGCCGGAACCCGAAGAAGAAGAATAATCCCGTCCCGCCTGCCTGGACCGGCGGCGGCCGTAGTCAAGCATGGGCCGCCGGAGGTTCGCCGTCAAGACGCCAAGACGCGGCGTCCGCCCGGGAGCCCTGGGCTTATCCCGGCAGGATACCGGCGCCGGCGCCGGCCCAGCACAGAATCGGCCCCGCGCCTTCCGGGGCCGCGTCCGGCCCCCAAATCTCCAGATCCCAAGGCCAGACCTCGGACAGGGGCCAGGACGTCGCGATATCCTGTTCCACAA
>CAYNMI010000375.1:0-2462 GCA_964398095.1 uncultured Desulfobacca sp. | reverse complement strand
TGAGCGCAGCGAAGAATCTAGTTTTTCCAATAACCTAGACCCTTCGCTAACGCTCAGGGTGACACAATAACCCGGTTTTGAAATAGCTTGTAGTGATGTTAGGGACTTTTTTCCTTTTTTAAAAGGTATGAACAGTTGATACAAAGCGCTGTTCACTGCTAGATACCCTGCATTCAAATTTAAATAGTAGATATTTTATCTAGTTATCCTAGTTGGAGATGAGAACCGGCGGCGGCAATAGGAGTTGCAGATTTCGGCTTGCCTCTGCACCGGCGAGACGCCGGTGCCACCAAAGACAAGGAATACAGGCTGTGGCATGCCTGCGCCACTGCAAGAAGGGGCCCCAGGGGAGCTGGGGCCCCTCCTTTTCTGGCCCTGAGGTTTCCTGTCAATCGTACCGCCCTTGCTGGCCCACCCTCCTTTCCCCTGGTAACCTGAAATCTATCCGGCATCATCCGGAAATTTCCCCTCTGGAGCGCAAGTATGGTAAAACGCTGTTCCGTCTGCTCGCATGACTCCCATGTTGAGATTAATCGCCACTTGCTGGCTGGAGTCCCCTACCGCGTCTTGGCCGTCCAATATGGCCTCAGCCCCTCGGCCCTCTGTCGCCACGCCAGGCATATGGCCCGCCAGCGCGAACTCCACCTGGGTCAGCAGGACCGGGAGTACCAGGATGGCATCATGCAAAAACTCGACCTTCTGGATCACCGCCTGGACCGCCTCTTCAATTCCGCCCTGAGTCTCCACTCCCTGACCGTGTCCCTGGGCTGTATCCGCGAGTCCCTCCGCCTTATCGCTCTCCTGGATCGCTTCCGCCTGGGCCATGGGAGCCAGCCATGATCTTGTTGTTCCGCAATGGCCTGGCATTATGCCGGAATATGGTGCAAAAATAAAGGCTTGCACTGGATCAAACGCGGTATGGCCCGGCACCGGGGCGGCACAAGATGCGGTCCCCCATCGGTTTGCTGCAACGGCGAGCCAGTCAATCTTATCTCGTTCCCGAACCGGAGCTGGGGAACGAGAACAAAAGCGAAAAAAGGGCGACCCGGGGGGTCGCCTTTTTTAATGGCCCAGGCTGGAAAGCCTGGGCTACCGGAAAGAAACTTGGGAACGGGAAAAAAAGTTAGCTGCCTGCAGCCACTTGGCGGACAAGAGCCCCGAGGGAGGAGCGGCGGGCCTCTCAGGCGGGGCCGGCTATGACCCTCAGGAAGACGAGGGCGTCGCCGGGCGGCCAGGCCATGGCCGGCAAGGCCCGGAGGTCCAGGGCCGCACCATTGAGGTCAGCCTGCAGACAGCCGGCCCAGAAATCCTCGGGCTGATGGTGCAGGAAGAATTCGAGGACCGGGGCCTTGACCCAGACGCCCTGCTCCAGAAAGAAGGGTCCCAGCTCGGCGGTCAGGAGATTAAAGAGTTTCAAGGCCACCAGGCACTCGCCGCCGGCCGCCGCCCGGTCTGGCTCGCGGTGGCTGATGTTGGCCCGCAAGCCGGCAAAATAACCGCCGCGCCGCATGGTGGCGCCCACCAGTCCGGGCATGGCGGCGGACAGGGCCAGGGTGTCGCCATCGCCGACCATGGCCGCATCCAGGTCATCCACCGGTTTGCCGTTGAGAAAAATGGTCTGAATCCGGCCCTCCAGATAATCCGGGTCCAGGCCGAGATACCGGCAGAGGATGGTTCTGATACTGCCGCGGCCGGGGACCTTGACCAGGAAACCTTGCTGGCAAAGCGGGAAAAAGCGCGGCAAGTTGCCGGGCTGGAGGTGCAGGGTAAGCGCGGCGGCAGCCTCAGGGGCGGGGGGGTCCTGGATTATCCGGTCAGGCATGGGCAAGATTCCTGGCATGACCAGGCATATCACCTCCTATGATGAAGAAAATGGGGCGCCTGGCCAGGGGAAAGCGAGGTGAGGCCGGGGACCCGGCCTCACCTCGGGCTAGACCGCGGTTCTCCTTATTGGGCGAAGACTTCTTCCATAAAGACGGCATCCAAATCCGCATCCGACACTTTGAAGGTGACGTTGTGCGGGCCCAACGGCACTCTTTGGAAGAACCGCGGCAGGCGGTCATGGGCCTTGGTAAAGCCGGCCCGGGTGTTGAAATGCTTTTCGATTTTGATAATTTCCTTGCCCAAGGCCATAACCCCATTGGCGTCCAGGGAGAGGCCGTAGAAGGCATTGATCATATCGATCAGGGCCTGGAAAGTCTCGGGCTGATCCAGGACGGCGAAGGCGATGAACAGGCACATGCCGGTGGCATCCACCGCGGCCGTGGCGATCTGCAGGTTCCGGGACAGCTCCATCTGGCCATGGTGAGACAGAGGGTCAACGTCGCCGCCCACCTTCAGAATATTGGCGGTTACGGCGTAGCCGGCGGTGTGGTCGGCGCCCATGGTGCTGGTGGCATAGGTGACCCCGATGCCTTGCACCGCCCGGGGATCATAGGCGGGCATGGCCTGGCCCTTGACCA
>CAYNMI010000374.1:0-2466 GCA_964398095.1 uncultured Desulfobacca sp. | reverse complement strand
GGGACCTGAAACGGGACCTGGAGGACCGGGTCCGGCATCAGGTGACCGAGGCCATTCTCAACCTGAAGACGGCCCATGCGCGCCTGAAGGTGGCCGAGGGCGCGGTGGCCCAGGCCCGGGAGAGTTTGCGTCTCATCCGCCTGCGCTATCAGTCCGGCCTCACCATCCTGGTGGACCTGCTCAACGCCGAGGACGCCGCCAAAAACGCCGAACTGAGCCGGGTGCGGGCCTTGTTCGACACCTACCTGGCCCAGGCGGGCCTGGACCTGGCCCTGGGCACCATCTCCGGGCCGGTGGCGGCGGGGGGGAAGAAGAATAATTAATTTGAGGGGAGGACCGGGGGAAGTTTTTCGTAGAGGTCCCCCGCCCCTAGCCCCCTCCCTCAAAGGCATCAATCATGGCAGATAAGAAAAAAATCGCCGGTTTAATCGCCCTGCTGGGGGCCGTCCTGGTTATGGCGGGGCTGGCGGGACCTTTGCACTTCGGCAAGATCGCCCCGGCCCTGGCGGCGTCCCCGGCCGCGGCGCCCCACGGGCTCGCCCCGCGGCTGCTGCACGAGGTCAACGAACATTTCACCCTGCAGGGCAAACCCATTCACCCGCGCCTGGTGCAGAAGTTTCAGACCTATTTATCCGATTCCGGGCCTCCTGCCGTCATCACCGTGGACTTGCTGGCCGCTGCCCAAGACGGCAACGAATATTACTTCCCCGGCGTCAAGGTCCGGGACGGTTTGGTGTCCTATAAGGAGCCGGATGGTCGCGAATTCGCCTATAAATGGCTGGGAACGGTCCGGCCGGGGTTGCACGTGGTGGAAACCTTCTTCTCCGGAGGGGGCACCGGGATTTTCACGGACCTGTATTTCTTCCGGACCGCCGTAGGCACCGGCCAGGGCGGCCGGGGGCCGTACGACCAGATCCTGATGACCCTGGCGCGCACCCCGGTGATTCTGGGAGACCGGGACGACGGGACCATCAAGGTGGAACCGGGCCGGGTGATCATCGGCAAGTCCCGTTATCGTAACCAACCGGTGATCTTAAAGTTCAAATAAACTCGGTACCCCCTCAGGGTGGGTGCCTGAAAACAGATGAGGGCCGGGATGGCGTTGCAGAAAAAATTCTGGGGGTTAGGTGCCCTGGTGGTGGGGGCCGTCGTGCTCATGGCCTGGCTGGCGGGGCTGTTGCATTTCGGCAAGATCGCCCCGGGCCTGGCCCCCCTTACCGGGGCGCCGCCCCAGGGCCGGGTCCTGGTCGTCCAGGAAACCGAGATTCCCCGGCACCTGGAGGTCCTGGGGGCGGTGATTTCGCCCAGCCTCTCCAAGGTCTCCTCCCAGGTGCCCGGCCGGGTGGCCAAGATTTGGGTAGAGGCGGGCTCCCGGGTCAAGGCGGGCGACCCCCTGGTGAGCCTGTCGGCCGCGGAGTTCCAGGCCCGGCTGAACCAGGCCCAGGCGCAACTGAAGCAGGCCCAGGCGGATTATAAGCGTTACCAGTTCCTGCTCAAGGAAGGCGCCGCCAGCCCCCAGGAGTTCGGGGCCATGGAGGCCCGCTATAAGACGGCCCGGGCGCTGGTTTCCGAGGCCGCCACCCTGAAGGGCTATACCGTGGTCAAGGCCCCGGCGGCCGCGGTGGTGGCGGAGCGGCAGGTGGCGGTGGGGGACCTGGCCCAGCCGGGGCAGCCCTTAGTGTCCCTGTACAACCCGGCGCGCCTTCAGATCGAGGGCGAGGTCAACGACAGCTACCGGGAGCAGGTTAAAATCGGGGAAATGGCCCACGTCAGCGTGGCCGCGGTGAATTTCCAGGCGGACCTGCCCCTGGCGGAAATTTTTCCCATCAGCGCCCCGGGCAGCCGCACCTTCAAGGTGCGCACCGCCATGCTCCAAAACCCGGCCCTGACGCCGGGGATGTTCGCCCGGCTCGGTCTGCGTCTCGGGTCCACCCAGGGCATTTTGATTCCTAATGCCGCGGTGCACACCGTGGGCCAGCTCACCATGGTCAAGGTGGTGACGGATAAGACGGCCCAACTGCGCCAGGTGAAGCTGGGGCGGCAGATTGGGGATAAGGTGGAAGTCCTGGCAGGGCTCCGGCCCGGCGATCGGGTTGTGTTATCGGAATAGGTCATAGGGCGGCCTGTGGCCGCCATACAGCGGCGGGCACGGCACGCCCTATAGCCCAGCCTAGAGGTGCCCAAGCCAAGCTTGGGCCAAAATATACGTCCCCAAGCTGGAGCTTGGGAACGAGAAATTGAATGGTGGGCCGTGCCCACCCCACAGTTTCTGCTTACTGCTCACTATGGATCAATCCTCCAAAGACCTCCATCTCGGCCCCACCGCCCGCCTGGTCAAGGTCTTTCTGCTGTCCAAGCTCCCCACTATCATCATCCTGGTGAGCCTCCTGGCCGGGTTGACGGCCCTCTTTTACACCCCCCGGGAAGAAGACCCCCAGATCAAGGTCCCCATGGTGGACATCCTCA
>CAYNMI010000373.1:0-2473 GCA_964398095.1 uncultured Desulfobacca sp. | reverse complement strand
TGCCCGAGGCCCTGGACGCCATTGAGGAGCAGATGATCCGCCGGGCCCTGGAAAAAAGCGGCCAGGTCCAGGTCCGCGCCGCCGAAATCCTGGGCATCACCAAAAGCCTGCTCCAGTACAAACTGAAGAAGTATCATTTGACTACCTGAGGATAAACCTGCAAGCCATGCAAGACTTAGATTTGCATATTTGGAAGAATCAGCTTTATTTCGGGGATAATCTAGAGGTTCTCAGGAAACATATCCCCATTGACAGCGTGGACTTGATCTACCTGGACCCCCCCTTCAATTCCAACGCCACCTATAATGTCCTGTTCGCCGAACAGAACGGCACCAAATCCGGGGCGCAGATCACTGCCTTTGATGATACCTGGCATTGGGGGGTGGAATCGGAAGCGGCTTTCGATGAAGTGGTGCACCGGGGAATCGGGCCTAAGAAGCTGGCCGACCTTCTCCTGGCCTTCCGCTCCTTTTTGGGTAGCAACGACATGATGGCCTATATCACCATGATGGCGGCCCGACTGGTGGAAATGCAACGGGTGCTGAAACCCACTGGCAGCATTTTTCTCCATTGCGATCCCACCGCCAGCCATTATGTTAAGTTACTTCTGGATAGCATTTTCAGTCCCAAAAATTTCCGCAACGAGATCATCTGGAAGCGCTCCCAGCCCAAGGGCCACGCCAAGATTCGCCTATCCCGGGCCCATGACGTCATCTTTTATTTTGCCAAATCGGAGGCGGCCCTGTTACAACCGCTGCATTTGGAGCACGACCCGCAATACCTGAAAAAATTCTATCGCTTTATCGAACCGGAGACCGGGCGGCGTTATACCCTGGGAGATCTTACTAATCCTAATGTGGACCGACCTAACCTCACCTATGAATTTCCGCCGGGCAGCGGCACCGTCCGGGTCTGGCGTTGGACCAAAGAACGCATGCTGGAGGCCTGGGAGGCAGGACGAGTTATTATTCCTGAGGAAGGCGAGGTGGTCAGATATAAACGCTATTTAGACGAAATGTCCGGCACAGGCCTCACCGATGTCTGGGACGATATTGAACATCTCCACGGCTCCTCCAAAGAACGCTTGGGCTACCCCACCCAGAAACCGGAGGCCTTGCTGGAGCGCATTATCACCTTAGGCAGCAACGAAGGCGATTTGGTCCTCGATCCCTTTTGCGGCTGCGGCACGGCGCTGAACGTGGCCGAACGTCTCAAACGCCGCTGGATCGGCATCGACGTCACCCACCTGGCCATCAAGTTGATCAAGAAACGACTTCAGGATACCTTCCCCACCGACCCTCCCGTATATGAAGTTATCGGGGAGCCTCGGGACCTGAAGAGCGCCGAGGCCCTGGCCCTAGAAGACCGGCATAAGTTCGAATGGTGGGCCATAGATATGGTTGACGCCCGCCCGGCCCAGGATAAGCGCAAGGGGGCCGACCGCGGCATTGACGGCGTCATCTATTTCCAGGAACGCCAGGGGGGCAAAACCCGGAAGATCATTGTGCAGGTGAAGAGCGGCAGTGTGGGGGTAGGCCAGATTATGGAATTTAAAGCCGCCATCGAGCGAGAACAAGCCGTCATTGGGGCTTTTGTCACCCTGAAACCTCCCACCAAACGCATGAAAGAAGAGGCCGCAGCGGTGGGCTTTTATGAGCCGGAGGATTTTCCCGGTAACCGCTTCCCTCGACTACAGATACTCACGGTGGCCGACCTTTTCGCAGGTAAAAAATTGCTATATCCTCATTGGGCCATTCAGGCTACTTTCAAGAAAGCCGCTCCTCAGCGCAAAGGGGGGAACCCGGAGGAAAACCAGAAGAATTTATTGTGATTGGAGGCCCTTTGAAACCCGACCAATTCCCCGATGACCTTCGCCCTTACCTCATCCCCGCCCCCACCGGGGACATGGTCTACCGCTGCCTGGAGTGCGGCGCCGCTTACGGCATCACCGAACTGCTCTATACCTGCCCCAAATGTAAGGGCCTCTTCCTCCTGGAGGATAAAAACGCCGCGGCCCTGGCCCAAAAGCCCGGGGCCTTCTGGCGCCGCCTCTTCGACTACCGCAAGATGCTCAACCTCCCGGCCCTCAAAGGGATTTTTCTCTTCTACGAACTCATCGCCCCGGTGATTCCGCTTAAGGACATCATCTACCTGGGCGAAGGCCACACCCCCCAGGTGGCCGCCAACGGCGACCTGGCCTCCGAGGTCGGGGCCCCCTTCTCTTTCAAAAATGACGGCCAGAACCCCAGCGCCTCCTTCAAGGACCGGGGCATGGCCGCGGCCTTGAGTTACCTCAACTTCCTGGTGCACCAGCCCGGGGCCGGCCGCATGCTGGCCATCTGCGCCTCCACCGGCGACACCTCCGCCTCCGCGGCCCTCTACGCCGCCTATCTGGGAGAAAAGGTGGCCTCCGCGGTCCTCCTGCCCCACGGCAAGGTCACCCCCCAGCAACTGGCCCAGCCCCTGGGCAGCG
>CAYNMI010000372.1:0-2476 GCA_964398095.1 uncultured Desulfobacca sp. | reverse complement strand
CGGCCCGGTCCACCGCCTCCGTCAGGCGCAAGGCGGGGTCGCCGTGGTCCCGGTAGGCCTCCAGGGTCTCCGGGGGCAGGGTGTTCACGGTCTCGGGGCCGATGAGCGGCTCCACGTACTTGACGTCGGGGTAGGCCGGGTTTTTGGTGCTGGTGCTGGCCCACAGCAAGCGCTGGGGCCGGGCCCCGGCCGCGGCCAGTTTCTGAAAGCGCGCCCTCCCGAAGCTTTCCCCATAGATGGTATAGGCCGCCTTGGCGCTGGCGATGGCCACCTGGCCCACCAGGTCCCGGGCCGTCTGGGCCTGGGGGCCGCCCGCGGCCGCCAGTTTTTCCAGGCGGGGGTCCAGGAGCACGTCGATGCGGCTCAAAAAGAAGCTGGCCACGGAGGCCACCCGGTTCAGGGGCTGGCCCTGAGCCGCCCTGGCCTCCAGGCCGGCGATATAGGCCTCGGCCACCTCCCGGTAGCGGGGCAGCCCAAAAAGCAGGGTGACATTGACGTTGATCCCTTCGCTGATGAGTTGGCGGATGGCTGGCAGCCCCTCCTTGGTGGCCGGCACCTTGATGAGGACGTTGGGGCGGGCCAGGGCCTGCCACAGGTGGCGGGCCTCGGCCAGAGTCCCCTGGGTGTCGTGGGCCAGGTGGGGGTTGACCTCCAGGCTGATGAAGCCGTCTTTGCCCTCCACCCGGTCATAGAGCGGCCGGAAGAGGTCCGCGGCCCGCTGCACGTCCTCCACTGTCAGGACCTGGTAGATCTCCGCCACGGACTTGCCCGCCCGGGCCAGGGCGCCGATGGCCTTGTCGTAATCCCGGCTGCCGGCGATGGCCTTCTCGAAAATAGCCGGGTTGGAGGTGACCCCCTTGAGGCCGTCGTCATCGATGAGCTTTTTAAGCTCCCCGGTGTCGATCATCTGCCGGCGGATAAAATCCAGCCAGATACTCTGGCCAAAGGTGCTCAGTTTCAGCAAAGGGTTCTCTTTCATGCATTGCTCTCCTGTTTTTCCAGGGCCTTGACTTTGTCCAGGCGCCGGTTGAACCGCGCCGCCCCTTTGAAGCTGGCCTGCAAAAAGGCCTGGATCAGCTCCCAGGCCAGGGCGTAACAGGTCACCCGGCCCCCCAGGCACATGATGTTCATGGCGTCGTCTTCCACCCCCTGGTGCGCGGAGTAGGGGTCGGTGATCAGCGCCGCCCGCACGCCCGGCACCTTGTTCACCGCCACGCAGGCCCCCACGCCGCTGCCGCAAATGGCCAATCCCCGGGCCACTTCCCCCTGGGCCACCGCCCGGGCCAGGGGCACCACCAGGTCGGGGTAATCATCCTGGGGGTCGTAGTCGAAGGCCCCGAAATCCACCACGTCGTGGCCCAGGCTCTGCAATTCCTCCTTAACTTGTGCCTTCAGTTCGAAACCGCCGTGATCCGCGGCGATGCCCACGCGCATGGGGGTCTCCTTTTTCTTTCTTGAGAGATAGGGTTCCGGTTCCCAAGAGGGCCTGGGGCTCTTGCTCCTTCCATCAATATGAAAACCCGTAGGGCGGGCGTCCCGCCCGCCATGTAGGGTGCGCACTGCGCACCATTATGAGACTTTTCCAGGCAATTCCTCAAAGGCATTTGGCCCACCCATAAACTATGAAAAGATTGGGTGGGGCGGGCTTCCGTGCCCGCCGCCAGCCTGGATTCATGGTGCGCAGTGCGCTATATGAGCACAGGCGAGACGCCTGTGCCACCGGTTTTAAAAACTTTTCGGCACAGGTCCATAAGGTTAGTAATCACCGGCTTGCCGCGATCTCCTTCACCAGCTTGATGATGGCGTTCCGGGAGATCGCCTCGTAATCCAACAGTTCCGCGGGCTTGCCGGTCTTGGGCTTCTGGGTCACCGCCAGGGCATAGACCGGCACCGGATTGGGGGCCAGGGCCGCCATCACCGCCTCGCCGATGCCGCCCGCGGGATAGTGGTCCTCCACGGTGATCAGGCCGCGGGTGGCCTGAGCCGCGGCCAGCAAGGCGGCCCCGTCCACCGGCTTGACGCTGTACAGGTCGATGACCCGGATGGAGATGCCCTCTTTTTGCAGGGCCTCATAGGCCGCCAGGGCCTCAAACAGGGTCACCCCGGCGCCGATGACCGTCACCAGGTCATGATCGCTCTGGCGCAGCACCTTTAAGCCGCCGATGGGGAATTTCTCCTCGGGGCCATAGATGACGGGGGTCCCGGCACGGGTGGTGCGGATATAGACGATGCCGTGGTGCTCCAAGGCCGCCTCCACCAGGCGCTCCGTGGCCACCGCGTCCGCCGGGTAGAGCACCACGCTGCTCAAAACCGACCGGAACATGGCCAGGTCTTCCAGGCCCATCTGGGACGGCCCGTCTTCGCCGATGGAGACCCCGGCGTGGGAACCGCAAAACTTGAGGTTGGGCTCGGAATACTGGCTCATGCGGACCTGGTCGAAGGCCCGGGAGAAAAAGGCCGCGAAGGTGGAGACAAA
>CAYNMI010000371.1:0-2477 GCA_964398095.1 uncultured Desulfobacca sp. | reverse complement strand
TTAAGGTCTCATCAGGCCGGATGCAAGCCGGGCTGGCGTTTTCCCTTGGTCTCGGAAATAGTCCGGGATAAAATACTTTTTCAAGCCGGCGTCGCGGGATCACCTGCGGGCTGATTCCCGTGGGAAGGGGCGGCGGCCTCGACGCATCAGGCATATTCCCCTTGATTGAGGCTTAGTTTAGTGGTTCATAACTATGGTAACGTATTCCTTAATCCGGGAATACCACTTCACCCTCTCCCCCATTGGGGAAGCGGGGAAAAAATGGGACCGACTTGACGCTCTGCCATCATAAAAACCCGGCGACCTAACCTACCCCCTCTCCCCCCGCTTCGGGGGGAGAGGGTTGGGGTGAGGGGGCGAAATATGACGTGAGCGTATTTATGAAATCCTGTACTTAGTGGTCACCTAAGGCTTTTGATATGCCAACCGCACCCATCCCTTTTCATACCCGCACGCCGGAGCAGGTCTTTGAGGCGCTGGCCACCGGCCCCCGGGGCCTGAGCGCCGCCGCGGCCCGGGAGCGTCTGGAGCGCGACGGCCCCAATGAACTGGCCGCGGGCCGGAAAATCTCAGTCTGGCGCATCCTGCTGCGCCAGTTTGCCAATCTCTTGATCGCCATCCTCCTGGTGGCCACCGCGATCTCCTTTGTCTTGGGGGAACGCCTGGACGCCTGGGTCATCCTGGCCATTGTCCTGGCCTGTGTGGTGCTGGGTTTTGTCCAGGAATACCGGGCGGAACAGGCCGCCGCGGCCTTGCAGAAGCTGGCGGCCCCCGCGGCCACCGTGACCCGGGACGGCCAGGACCAGGTCATTCACGCCCGGGAAGTGGTGCCCGGGGACGTGCTGGTGTTGCATACCGGCGACAAGGTGGCCGCGGATGCCCGGTTGCTGGCGGAGGTCAACCTGCAGGCCGACGAGGCCCTCCTCACCGGCGAGTCCACCGCCGCGGAAAAGAATCTGGCGCCGGTGGCCGACCCCGGCCAGGCCCTGGCCGACCGGAAGTGCATGGTGTTCGGGGGCACGGTGATCACCTACGGCCGGGGCCGGGCCGTGGTCACCGCCACCGGCATGGACACGGAATTCGGCAAGATTGCCCAAATGCTGGCGGACGTGCCCGAGGAAGTCACTCCCCTGGAAGCCCGCATGTCCACCATCGGGCGGATTTTGTCCATTATCTGCCTGTCGGTGGCCGTGGGCGCCACCCTCCTGGGCGTGTTGCGGGGGCACAACTGGCTGGAAATGCTGGTTTGGGGCATCAGCCTGGCCGTGGCCGCGGTGCCGGAATCCCTGCCCGCAGTGGTCACCGGGGCCCTGGCCATCGGCACCACCCGCATGGCCCGCCAGAACGCCATTGTCAAGCGCCTGCCCGCGGTGGAGACCATGGGCTGCACTACCGTGATCTGCACCGACAAGACCGGCACCCTGACCAGGAATGAAATGACGGCCCGGCGCCTCTTCCTCAATGGCGAACTCATCGAGGTCAGCGGCTCCGGCTATGAGCCCGCGGGGTCCTTCTCCGTCGGCGGCGCCAGCGTGAGCCCCGGGGATCATCCGGTGCTGGCGGCCGCGGCCCGGATCGCCATCCTGTGCAATGACGCCGCCCTGGGAGAGATCGACAACGCCTGGACGGTGCGGGGCGACCCCACCGAAGGGGCGCTCCTGGTCTTGGGACGCAAAGCGGGATTCGATCCCGGGGAGCTTCTGGCAGAATTTCCCCGGCAGGCGGAGATTCCTTTTTCCTCGGCGGCCAAGCGCATGAGCACCTTTCACCGGGAGGCGGACGGCATCCTGATGTGCGTCAAGGGGGCGCCGGAACGCCTGCTGTCCCGGGCGCAGATGATGCTCACCGCCCAGGGCGAGCAGACCCTGAGCCCTGAGGCGCGCCAGGACATCCAGGGGCAGGCGGCTTTTATGGGGCATGAAGCGCTCCGGGTCCTGGGCCTGGCCTACCGGCGCCTTCCCGAGGCGCCCGATCTAAAATCCGAACTGGCCGACCCGGAACTGGTCTGGGTGGGGCTGGTGGGCCTCATCGACCCGCCCCGGCCGGAAGCCCGCCAGGCCGTGGATCACTGCCGCCAGGCGGGTATTAAGGTCATCATGGTCACTGGCGACCACCCGGTGACGGCCCAGGCCATCGCCCGGGAGGTGGGGATCATCCCTCGGGAGCAACGATCCCGGGCCGTGTTGACCGGCGAGGAGGTCAACCGCCTGAGCGATCCGGAGTTGCAAGAGGCGCTGCGCGAAGTCCGGGTCTTCGCCCGGGTGGCCCCGGAACACAAGCTCCGCCTGGTGGATATCCTCAAGGCCCAGGGCGAAGTGGTGGCCATGACCGGGGACGGGGTCAACGACGCCCCGGCCCTGAAGCGGGCGGATATCGGCGTGGCCATGGGGATCACCGGCACCGAGGTCACCAAGGAGACCGCGGCCATGATCCTGGCGGACGACAACTTCGCCACCCTGGTGGCCGCGGTGGAGGAA
>CAYNMI010000370.1:0-2478 GCA_964398095.1 uncultured Desulfobacca sp. | reverse complement strand
GGGGGCGGCGGCCGGGGGATTCGCCAGGTCGACGACGAGAGCAGTTTGCTGACCGGTCTCCAGCGCTCCCGCTCCGAGGCCCTGATGTCCTTCGGGGATGATAACATCTACCTGGAGAAATGCGTGCCCCGGCCCCGGCACGTGGAGGTCCAGATCCTGGCCGATTCCTATGGCACGGTGGTGCACCTGGGGACCCGGAACTGCTCCATTCAACGCCGCCATCAGAAACTCATCGAGATTGCCCCCGCGGGCCTGGCTCCGGCCCTGACCGCCGAGATCTGCGAGGCCGCGGTGCAGGCCGCCCGGGCCGCCAGGTACCTCAGCGCCGGCACGGTGGAATTTCTGGTGGCCCCCGACGGCGCCTATTATTTTCTCGAAGTGAATACCCGCCTGCAGGTGGAGCATACCGTCACCGAGGTGGTGACCGGCATCGATATCGTCCGGGAGCAGCTCTTAATCGCCATGGGCGAACCCATCAGCTTTTCCCAGGAGCAGGTGGTGGAACGCGGCTACGCCATCGAACTCCGGATCAACGCCGAGGACCCCCAAAACGACTTTCTGGCCAGTCCGGGGGTGGTGCAGGTCTACCGATCCTCCGCCGGCCCCGGGGTCCGGCTGGACGGGGCCATCTACCAGGGGTACAAAATTCCCCCGTTTTACGACTCCATGATCGTCAAACTGACGGTGTACGGGTTCACCTGGCGGGAGGCGGTGGACCGGATGGCCCGGGCCCTCAACGGCTTTCTCATCATCGGGGTGAAGACCACCATCCCTTTTTTCCAGCAAATTGTCAAAGAACCGGATTTTATCCGGATGCAGCTCGACACCGCTTATCTTGATGACCACCCCCGGCTCCTGGAGTACCGGGAGCAGGAACGGGAGGTGGATAAACTGGCCCGGCTCATTGCGGAAATCAACGCCCATGGAAAAAATCCGCATACGCAATGAGGTGGCGCCGGCGCCCTCTAATCTTTCTGGTGCCTGGCGGGTACCCGGCATTAACCTTGAACCTTGAACCTTTCGGACAGAGGAAGGCACCATGCAGGGACGAATTATCCGGGGAATGAGCCCCACCGAAATTCTCAGGGTGTTGCGGGAGTCTGAAGGCTACTACCTGTGCAATAACGAACGGGATGTGTCCCAATCGGACTTCAAAAACCGCCTGCTGCCCATGACCACGGTGCGGGTGGCCCCCTACCGGGAGGCCGCGGGGTTCTTTTCCGTGGAGGTGAGCGGCGGCGCCTCCGTTCACATAGACCTGATGCGCAAGCAGGTGGACCCCTTCGAACGCCTCCGGATCATCCACAAGGCCATGCCCCGGACCCTGCTCCAAACCGTGTGCCGGGGCTCCAGCCTGTTCGGCTACCGGCATTATCCCGAAAACGTCATCCGTTTGGCGGTCCGGGAGTTTTCCCGGTACGTGGATGTCTGGCGGGTCTACGATTTTCTCAACCACGTGCCCAACCTGGTGCCGGTCTTCGAGGAGGTCCAGAAGGCGGAGCGCCTGCTCATGGCCAGCATCTGCTTCTCCACCGGGATGGAGCATACCGACCGGTTTTACGTCAACAAGATCAGGGAGATTCTGGAGGTCACCGGCCCCGACATCATCCTCTCCATCAAGAATTATGCGGGCCTGGGAACCCCCAAGCGCATCAGCCGGTTGGTGGAATCCATCTGTACCGCCTTTCCCGAACTGGTGGTCCACTACCACGGCTGCAACACCGACGGCAACGATATCGGGCGCATGAGCGCCGCGGTCCTGGCGGGGGCCAAGATCGTGGACGTGGCGGATCATGGGTACGGGGCCATTTACGGCCAGGCCCCGGGCCTCACCCTGATCCAGACCCTGGAGGACTATGGCAAGCAGGCCGTAGGCATGGATATCCCGTCCCTGATCAAGTGCTCGGATATCCTGCGCCAGGAACGCAAAATCTACGAGCCCTTCGAGAGCCTCTTCCGGGGCCACGATCCCACCGTTTCGGCTTATAAGCTCACCGGCGGCGCGGTGGGCAGCACCTTCGAGCAGGCGGACCGCGGGGGGTTTCTGGACCGCATGCCGGAAATACTCATGGAAATGGCCCGGGTTCAGGCGGAGCTGGGGAAATTGTGGTCGGTGACCCCGGGGTCCCAAATCCTCTGGACCACTGCGGTCAGTAATGTCCTCCATGGACGTTACGAGCGGCCTTCCCTGGACCTGAAAAACCTGCTGCTGGGACGCTACGGGCCCCTGCCCTTCTTTCAGCCGGATTCCTGGATTTATGAAAAGGTGCTGGAATATCAGCGCTACGACGGCAAGAAGTGGCCGCAGATCCTGGCGGAGGAGGGCGGCATCCAGAAGCCGCCGGACGCCGACCTGGAGATGGAGCGCCGCCGCTTGGCCGGCGAGTTGGACCGGCCGGCCAGCGATGAAGAACTGGTGCTCTATCTCCAGTTCCCCTTCGATGCCCTGTCATTTTTCAAGTTCCAGGCCCGGTACGG
>CAYNMI010000369.1:0-2484 GCA_964398095.1 uncultured Desulfobacca sp. | reverse complement strand
ACCGCCACGGCCATATCGCCTGCACCCAGGGGGGCGAATCCCTGGCGGGCTTCCGCGTGGCCTTAGAAGAGGGTTTAGTGAGGCAAGATGAAACCGCCGTGTTGGACGCCACCGCCCACCACCTGAAATTCATCGGCTTCCAGCAGATGTATTTCGAAGACAGCTTCCCCCCGGAATTCGAAGTGACCCCCAAACCGGAATATCAGAACCGGCCCCAACTGCTGACGCCGAAAACCCAGGACCCGAACCAAAAGACCGGCGATTTGGCGGCCCAAATCGCCGCCTTGCTGGATTTGACACCGAAAGGAAGGAAATAAGGTGATGTCAGGGGAGGCCCCCCTCCCCCAAATTCACTATCTTAAATGAGCCATGACTACGCCCATCTCCGACAACTACTGCTTCGTCTGCGGCAAAGACAACCCCAAAGGGTTTAAGATCCAGGTCCGCTATCTGGAGGCCGAAATGGCCGCCGAGACCGAGCTCTCCCTGCCCCGGGAGTACCAGGGTTGGGCCGAGGTCATCCACGGCGGCATCCTCTCCACCCTCCTGGACGAGCTGATGGCCCACGCGGTGTGGCATTTTGCCGGCCCCGGCCTCACCCTGAGTATGGAAGTGCGCTTCCATGCCCCCCTGAAGCCCGAGGAACCCATCCTGGTCCGGGGGGTGCTCCACACCCACAACGGCAGCCGCCGCCTGGCCGCAGGCGAGATCATCCGCACCCGCGACGGCCAGCGCATCGCTTCGGGGAAAAGCCGGTTTTTATTGTACAATGAGAAAGACACCTGAATCCTGATCCCCGGTGAGCCAGATGCTCCACGTAACCGTTCTTATGGTGGGGAAAACTCGGGAGGCCTTTATCCAGGCGGGCCTGGACTTCTACACCCGGCGCCTGAAGCCCTTTCTGAACCTCACCCTGGCCAGTGTCCGGGAAGAAAAGGAAGTCTCCGGCGTCACCCCGGAGGTCATCAAGGCCCGGGAAGGCCAGCGCCTCCGAGCCCAAATCCCGCCCCGGGCCTTCGCTATCGCCCTCACCCCTGATGGCCGGGAATTCACCTCGGAAGAATTTGCCGCCTGGCTCACCAAACGGGAGGAGGCCGCCCGCCCCCTGGCCTTCCTCATCGGCGGCCATTGGGGCCTGGCGGACGGCGTCATCGCCGGCGCCCACGCCCGCCTGGCCCTGTCCCGCTTCACCCTGACCCATGAACTCTCCCGCCTCGTCCTCCTGGAGCAGCTCTATCGGGCCATGACCATCAAAACCGGCCACCCCTATCACGTTTAGCAGCGCCCCGGACACCTCCAACTCGCCCGGACGCACTTCCCCCCACTCCGCAAATTCAGCCCGCCCCCGGACTTGCCCTTGTATCTGTCGGCCTCCTGAGATATGAATAGATAGGCTTGAATGTGGCAGGGCGGGCCGCCGTGCCCGCCAAGCCTACGCCACAGGTGAGACGCCTGTGCTACCGACCCTCATGGGGCATTTGCCCATGCCCCTTATAGCATTTGCCAAAAGTTTCTTCCTTTTATTCCCTCTCCCCCCAGCGGGGGGAGAGGGTTCGGGTGAGGGGGGATAAGAAAAAACTTTTGGCAACGAGTATAAACAGGTTCAAGGGAGACGCGTATGGAATCACCCTGGCGCCTCGTCGCCTTTCCGGTAATCCTGCCGTGGCGGGAAGAGTTCTGGACCTTGCCCCTCTACTTTCCTGACTTGCAGCTCGGGGTGACCCCGGGATGGCCGGCCCGGTTGCCATACCAGGGGATGGACTTGCCCCCGGAAGCCGAGGTCCTCCCCCGGGAGTTGCAGCATTATCATCCCGGAGATTTGCGCCAGTGGCAGGCCTTTGAAAAATATCGCCAGGACCAGGCCGAGGGCGGCGACAATCTTATCCAGACCATTCGCGACTATGGGCAGCCCGCCGCCCCGGCGCCGGCATCACCTGCCCCCCAGGCCTGGTCCCTGGCCTGGCAGTTGGAAAAGATGCAGGCCGACCAGGAGGCCCAACTCCTCCGGGTGGATCAGGGCCAGCACTGGATAGACGATATCCTCAAACCGGAACCCTGGGACGAGGGGGCCTCCCCCGGACCCGTCCCCGGGGTCGCGGAAATGGTGGACCCCGAGCTGGCCCAACTGCGCTATCGCCTCTGGCGCCGGGTGATGGCTCCCTATCTCCAAGACCCCGCGGCCCCCCTGCTCCTGGGCCGCACCGCCCGGTCCCTCTTCCTCACTCTGAAAGGCTGGCCGGAGTGGACCGCCCTGCGGACGGCGCGGCTGTCCCTGCCCGGTTGCCGGAATGAGGTCGAATGGGCCGCGGTGGCGGGCCCGGCCGGCACCCCGCCGTGGCAGCCAAAGTGGAGGGATCTTCTGAGTGCATCCCTCACTGCGGTGGCCGCGGGTCAGGACCTGGAAACCGCCTCCCGGGAACTTCAGAAATTTGTGGAACAGGATATCGCGACGTCCTGGCCCCTGTCCGAGGTCTGGCCTTGGGA
>CAYNMI010000368.1:0-2496 GCA_964398095.1 uncultured Desulfobacca sp. | reverse complement strand
GTCCAGGGAATCGGCCCCCAGGTCATCGACAAACACAGCTTCGGGCGTGACCTCGGAGCGGTCCACCCCCAATTTGTCCACGATGATGTCGATCACCTTTTCGTCAATTGCTCCCATTGTACAAAATCCTCCTCGTTTTCTTAAACCATCAGCATTCCGCCGTTGACATGAATCACCTGACCGGTGATATAGGCTGCGGCCTCGGAAGCCAGGAAAGCCACGGCCTGAGCCACTTCTTCCGAGGTGCCGAAGCGGCCCAAAGGGATCTGGGCCAACATCAACTGTTTGGTGGCCTCGGGCAGGGCCTCGGTCATTTCAGTCTGGATAAAGCCCGGCGCCACCGCGTTGACCGTGATGTTCCGGGAGGCCAGTTCCCGGGCCACCGTCTTGGTAAGCCCGATCAAGCCGGCCTTGGAAGCCACGTAGTTGGCCTGGCCGGGATTGCCCATGACGCCCACCACCGAACTGATGTTGATGATGCGGCCGCCCCGCTGTTTGATCATGGGCTTGCTCACGGCCCGGATGCAATTGAAGGCGCCCTTGAGGTTGACCCCCAGGACCGCATCCCATTCGGTCTCCTTCATGCGGACGATGATATTGTCCCGGGTAATGCCGGCGTTATTCACCAGGATATCCAGGCGGCCGCTCTCTTTGACTATCCGGTCCACGCCCTGGCTCACGGCCGCGGCGTCGGCGACGTTGAACTCGGTGAGGCGGGCCGTCGACCCTTTGGCTTCCACGTCTTGCTGGGTCTGGGCGGCTTCCTCCCCCAGGACCACGTCGTTGAGATAGATGGTCAGCCCCGGTTGGGCCAGGGCCAGCGCAATTTCCCGGCCAATCCCCCGGGCGGCGCCGGTAATCAAGGCTATGCGAGAGATATCATTCATAATTTTGACTGGTCAGGCGTCCGTTGGGCGGCGGCACCGGGCTCAAGGCGAACTCTATCCCCCCACCGATGGACGCATGGCTTTGCTGGCTTAATTACATAAATCGAATTCGCCGAAAAGGAAAGGGGTTTCTTATACTTTTTTTCACGTATCCGGGCTGCCGGGCAGGTCGCTAGCCGCCGGGAGAGGGACGGGCTGGGAAAAGTAAGGTTTCGGCTCAGTCTTGGCAATTTTCAGCCCCGGTCTTTTTTGATTTCCTGGATCAGGGCCGGGACGATCTCGAACAGGTCCCCCACCAGGCCCACGTCGGCCACCTGGAAAATGGGGGCCTGGGGGTCTTTGTTGATGGCCACGATGACTTCGGAGGACTGCATCCCCACCACGTGCTGGCTGGCGCCGCTGAGGCCCACGGCGATGTAAAGCTTGGGGGACACGGTCTTGCCGGTCTGGCCGATCTGGTGGGCGTAAGGAATCCAGCCGGCGTCCACCGCGCCCCGGGTGGCGCCCACCGCGCCGCCCAGCAAGTCCGCCAGTTCTTCCAGGAGCTTGAAGTTCTTGGGCTCTTTCAAGCCCCGGCCCCCGGCCACGATGACTTCGGCGGCGTTCAGGGGGATGCGCTCCTTGATTTCGGCCACGGTGGCCACAAAGCGGCTGCGGGGCGGCTGCGCCAGGCAGGCCGGCTCCACCCGCAGGACTTCCCCGGCCGGGGACGCCCCGGGGGCGGCGGGCTTGAACACCCCGGGCCGGGCCGTGGCCATCTGGGGATAGGTCCGGGGGGTGATGATGGTGGCCATGATATTGCCGCCGAAGGCCGGGCGGGTCTGGAGCAGCAGGCGTTTCTCCGGGTCAATGGCAAAGGCGGTGCAGTCCGCGGTGAGGCCGGTTTTCAGGGCCGCGGCCACCCGGGGGATGAAGGCCCGCCCCAGGTAGGTGGCGCCCGCCAGGATGATTTCCGGCTGAAATTTCCGGGCCAGCTCGGTCAAGGCCGCGGCATAGGTCTCTTCCAGAAAATCCGCCAGCAGGGGGTGCTCTGCCAGGTAGACCTTATCCGCGCCGGCGGTGAGGAGGGGCGCGGCCAGGGGCTCGACTTGATCCCCCAGGAGGACCGCGGCCACCTTGACGCCCAAGACTGCGGCCAGGCGCCGGGCTTCGCCCAGGAGTTCGGCGGTCACCGGGGCCAACTCGCCCCGGCGCTGCTCGGCAAAGACCCAGACGCCGTCGGGGGGCACGCCGGGACGGGGCGCAGCGGCTGCCGTCTCGGGCAGGGCCAGGGCCTCCACTTCGCAGACCTCGACGCAGGCGCCGCAGAGATTGCAGCCGTCGCCGATGACGAGGGTGTCACCCTCCAGGCGCAAGACCCCGAAGGGACAGGCCTCGACGCAGGCGCCGCAGGCGATACATCGGTCGGAGTAAAAGATCAGGCTCATTTTTTAACAGTCAGCAGTAAGCAGTGAGCAGTTAGCAGTTAGTAATGACCCGCGGACTTGACTTAGCGGCCCGCGCTGGCCAAGAGTTTGGTTTTTTTCTTGAGATATCTGATCGTTAGGTAAAAAATCGTGCCGGCGATGAACAGCTTTATCCAGACGGCGTCCAGGGTCAATCTGCGATA
>CAYNMI010000367.1:0-2497 GCA_964398095.1 uncultured Desulfobacca sp. | reverse complement strand
GTCCTCCAGGTTGTAGGCGATGCCGCCGCCGGTGCCCCCCAGGGTGAAGCTGGGACGGACGATGACGGGGTAGCCCAGGTCCGGGGCCGCGGCCACGGCCTCTTCCAGGGTGCGGACGATGACGCTGTTCGGCACCCGGAGATTGATGTTGGCCATGGCGTCCCGGAACCGTTCCCGGTCTTCGGCCTTTTTAATGACGTCGGGTTTGGCCCCGATCATCTCCACCCCCAGGCGCTCCAGAATGCCGGTGTCCGCCACGGCAATGGCGCAGTTGAGGCCGGTCTGGCCCCCCAGGGTGGGGAGCAGGGCATCGGGGCGCTCCCGTTCGATCACCTGGCAGACCAACTCCGGGGTGATGGGCTCGATATAGGTGCGATTCGCCATCTCCGGGTCGGTCATGATGGTGGCCGGGTTGGAGTTGATCAGGACCACCTCGTAGCCTTCTTCCCTCAGGGCCTTGCAGGCCTGGGTGCCGGAATAATCGAACTCGCAGGCCTGGCTGATGATGATGGGGCCGGAGCCGATGATCAGGATCTTCTTAAGGTCGGTGCGTTTGGGCATATTTTGTTTGATAACCGGGGCGCCGGCCCAGACTATGACCGTTGCCCCGACGTTCCTTTCCCTTAGCCGTAACCCGAAAGCCGCCCCGGTTACGCCGGTTTAATTGAATCTCCAGGCCGGGGCCGGCCGGCTGGCCCGGCAGGTGACGCGGCCTGAGAAAGTCTCATAAATCTTATTCTTTTGTCGGTTGCAAGGCCAGTAGATTTTTGCCTGGCCCGGCCGCGGACCCCGGGAGCACCGCCAGGCGGTAATGAGCAGCCCCCCCTGGGACAGCCCCATAATCTAGTGGTGTGTTTAAATATTAGGGTGCCACTGGAAACAAGGATCTTTAACCCCCCTTTCCTAAAGGGGGGCAGGGGGGATTTTATAAGCATTTGAAATCCCCCTAAATCCCCCTTTAAAAAGGGGGACTTTAATACCCTGTTGGCTCCGTATCAGCCTGGTTTAATGCCACATTCTTTATGAAACGCCACACTAGTTGCTCTGGCCCTTGGAGCGCCATTGCCGGCGCGTTTAGGCCTCAATAGCCAACGGTGCCGGGGGAGTTGCCACCGCTGGGGCTGCTGTTGGGATGCGATGGCGCCGAGGGCGCCGGGGGCGGAGCCTGGGGCGTCGGGACCAGCACCGGGGGCACCGTTTGCTGCATGATCTTCTGGTCCGGGGTCACCGGCAACTGGAAGGGTAATTTGTTGACGCCGCCTCCGACCTGGGCCGCCGGATGACCGGTCCACAACAAGTTTGGCTTGATCCCCGTGCTCATCATCTGCTGCAGGGTGTTGAGCATCGCCGCGGTCAGGGCTTGGGGCAGGAAGGGTTGACCGCCCAGGGGAATCTGGGTGAATTGCATATCCTGCAGCATGACCTGGAAGGGAATATTGGGGTTATTGGATTGCACCTCCAGGAGCCCATGGGGCAAATACACCGTGGTAAAGGCGGGCATCAGGAGAAAGTAGGGGTTGCTGCCGCGCACCCCGACGATGGCGGTGTGGGTCTCAATGATAAAATCCGGCGTCTCCCGCTTGATAATATGCTTGACCACGGTCTGCATGAGCCCCCGGAAAAAGCGCAGCACCACCCGGCGCTCTTGCCGGGCGGGGGTGTATTGATAGTCGGCGATGGCCAGGCGGGATTGCGGCGCCAGGGTGATGATGGAGTCGTCCACCATGGTGAGCTGGGCCTTGCCGCCGGACTTGGTGCGGATGATGTCGCCTTGCTCCACCCCGTCTGCGACCTTGGCGGCGACCGCGGGGAGCTTGCCCTGCTTAAGCAGGTCCACCGGCCCGGTCACCTGGGTGAAGCGGCCGACGACCGCGGCGTGGGCTGGTTGAGGGGCGAAAAAAACGATAAAGCCCAGGAAAGCCATCGTCATCCATGACCAAAATGCCAGCCGCATCTTGTGCCGCATGATTTTCTCTCCTTTATGGTTACACGGGTGTTCTGTCTATGCCTTGGGGGTGTTGGGCAGTGCCCACCCTATAATACTGCTCAGATCTCGCCCTTCAACCGCGGGAAGATTGCTTGCTGCACTTTATCCGCCAGTCGCATTGCTCCATCAGCGTCTTCCCGGGTGATCTCCGGGGCATCACCTGGATAGCGCATATCAACCCCATAGGGATTTAGCGCCACAACTTCGGTCAGTGACAATGCCAGAGACGAGTCAATTGAGGCGATGAGACCAAGAAGCAAGTGCAGATCATGGGTTTTGGGGAACTCGATTTGCTGCCAGGTTAGAAAAGCCTTAACATACTTTTCCACGGCCTGCTGGCAGTGGAAACAGATGGCAGGGAAAAAAGAATTCCCCGGACAAAACAGGAATTTTGCCGTATCCAGATCAGCATCAGCCTTTGCCAGCCATTGCCGGACCAGGTCGCGTTTTACCTCCTCAGGCGGCCTCATAGATCACTTTCCCATATTTGTTGGCCGGAAAGGCGATGCC
>CAYNMI010000366.1:0-2498 GCA_964398095.1 uncultured Desulfobacca sp. | reverse complement strand
TGGGGGGAGAGGGAATAAAAGGAAGAAACTTTTGGCAAACGCTATAAGACCTAAAACCCAAAACCTAACACCCACTCACACCCCCACCCAGGGTCCCCCCAGGCCCTCCTGGACCCAGAGGTTTTCCCAGCGGCCACTCTGGAACTGGCAGATTTCCGTTAGCATGGGGGTGGCCTCGACCCCGGTGGGGCGGTAATACGTGGCCCGGGCCACCTGCGGGTTTACCAGCCTGAAGTTGTCCACCACGATTTCCCCGGCCTTCAGCAGGGTGCGGCAGCGGCCCAGGTATTGGTGCCACTGGCTGGGGGGGGCATAGGTCGGCATGTCATAGATGGCCACGTCGGCCCGGGCGCCCGGACTCAACCGGCCCCGGTCCTCCAGACCCAGGAGCCGGGCTGGCAGGGTCCGGGTGGCCCAGATCCAATCGGACAATGAATAGCGCCGGGCCCCCAGGTCATCCTGCCAATCCTGGCGGCGGGCCGCGTGGTCCCACAGCCAGGCGAACATCCGGGGATATGCCGCCACCGGCGCCAGGCTTAAGCCCGCCCCGGAAAAGGCCGCCGGGGACCCCTGGCAGCACAGGGCCAGAGTCAGGGCCCGCCGGGCCGCGGCCTCATCCAGCGGCGGGTTGAGGTCCAGGGGGCGGAACCACCCCAAATCGATGCGCACCGGCCGGTGCGGCCCGGCCTGGGTTCGGGGGCCCATGAGTCCCAGGTCCGCGGTGGCCCCGGCCTCCAGGTGGGCCAGGGCGGCCTCCACCAGCCCATCGTCCGTCAGCGCCGGACCCAGGGCCGCCAGATGGAAGGCTCCGGGTTCCGGCAGGCCGCCCCGCAGCACTTCCGGGGAGGCTTCCAGGGCCACAGGCAACCCCACCATCCGGGCCAACTCGGCCAGAATCTCCAAGGCCCGGGCCGGTTCGAGGGTGCGGTGGGCGTAATACTCCTGCCGGTACCGGATAAAGGGCTCCACTACCCGGAAATTGAGGGCGCGGGTCCCCTCCAGCAGGTACAAGAGGGTTTGCCCCACCTCCTTAAGGTCTTCCGGCGACCCCAGCCACAGGTCGAACTCCCGCAGGTTGAGGACCAGGGAGGCGGAGGTGTCCACCACCGGCAGGCCCGCCAACTGCCGCTGGACGTAGCTTGCGGTCCAGGCCGTCAGAAACGGCTCGTGGACATGGGTGTAACCCAACAGGGCATAGCTCTCCCCCACTTCCCGGAGAGAAGGCGCCCCGTCAGTGAGGCGGAGAAAATTCAAGCCGTAGGTGGCCACCTGACCCCGGAGGTCAATCCCCGCGGGCGCCACGATCTGCCCCCGGGCCTCGATCTCCCGGTCCACCTCCGGGATCGGGTCCACCAGGACCCCGTCCGCAATGTAGAGGTCGCCGGCCGCCCCGTCCCAGCCGCTGGCGGGGTCATACAGGCTGCCGCCGCTAATCTTCAGGCGCATGGCGCAAAACTCCAACCCACCAGGGTGGTTTTCCTGAATTAATGGTCAGCCTCAATCCTGCCCCTGGATCAACCGGTGCAGGTCCGTCAGCACCTGGTGGTCCGGGGGCTGGGCCGCGGGCACCAACTGCTTCAGGACCAGGGGCAGGCCATCCATCCGGTAGGCCACCTCCGGCGTCTCAATCCCCGCCAGGGCCGTGGGCAGGATCACCGCCGCCTGGCCGGTGGTCCGGTTGGCAAAGGGACTCAGGGCCACGATGGGCACCTGGCGGCGCTTCAGGTCCTCCGCCACTTCCTCCGGCAAGAACCACCATAAGTCCGCCCCGGTCACCAGCACCGCGTCCACCTCCCGGAAATCCACCGGGGTGAAGTGGGTCGCCGCCTCCCCCGCCCGGAAATCAACCGCCCCGGCGCCCCCCACTTCATTGAGCAACAGGTGGTAGAGCCCGCTGGAATTGAAGTCGCCGGACAGGGGGAACAGGAACCACCGCGCCTGGCGGTTGAGGTGTGCCACCAGGCGGGCCAGCCGGTCAAAGAGTTCCGCCGCCGGGCCGTAACTGACCCCCCGGCCGCAAAAGATAACCCCCCAGGCGCCCTGGGCCATGAATTGAGCCAGCCGCCGGGTGCCCCGGACCCGGGGTTCCGGAGGCCGTTCTCCGGCCAGGATGGCCGTGGCCCCCAGGACCAGGTCCAATTCCTGGCCCGGCTGAATCTGAATGAACAGGGGGCAGAATTTGGCCAGCTCGGTCTGGTAAATGTCCACCGCCGCGGCCTGCCGCTCTTCTCTCCCCCGTTCGGTAAAGCGGCCCCGGGCGAACACCGCATGGCGCACCACGTGCCGGGGGGCGGAGTGAATGGGATTGGCCCCCCAGAAGAGCACCGCGTCGGCCTCATCCCGGATGACCTCCAGGGGCGCCCAGGCCAGGCCATGCTCCTGGAGGCTCCGGTAGTAGGGGGCCTTGTAGGCCAGGTCCCCGGGCTCCAGCCGGGCCCGCAAACTCCGGGCCAGTTTCAGGGCCGCCTCCTGGGCCCAGGAGCCGGAATTGGTCAGCC
>CAYNMI010000365.1:0-2510 GCA_964398095.1 uncultured Desulfobacca sp. | reverse complement strand
TCGGGACGCTGGGGTCGGAGGTTCAAATCCTCTCGTCCCGACCATCCTTCCGGGGCGGTATGGGCAAGTTGCCGCCCGTCATGCCTGAATCGGGCCTTCCCGGCCCCCTTCAACTTATATCCCGCTTCATCTGGTCAAATTCGGCCTTGCTGATTTCCCCTTTGGCGTAGCGTTTTTTCAGGATATCCAGGGCGGTTTCGGGTTCCGGGCCGGGGCCCAGTTCCCAGGTCCGCCGGGAGCGGTTGCGCCCGAAGATGAAGTAGAGACCCAGGACGATGATGATGAGCCAAAAGATGGGCATGAACATGGGAAAGACCCACCAGGTGTGCCATTGCCAGAAGTAGTCGTTGGGTCCCATAAACCTCCCTGTACATCGGCGAATCGCCGGCCTCGCAGTAAAACTTGAGAACTAGATAGATTTAAAGCCGCCTAGCGGGGCAGGCACAGAACGTCGCAATTCCTGCCTCCCGGGGGTGACACCGGCGTCCCCTGAGCCAGGTCCACCATGACGTAGCGGTCCAGGAGCCCGCAGACCTCTTCCAGAGAAGCCTGCGCCAGGCTCCAATTGCGGCTGTCATACTCAAAAATGATCACCGGCAGGCAGGCGTTGATCATCTCCAGCAGTTCTCTGATGACCACCGACTCGAATCCTTCCACATCAATCTTGATCACATCGCAGCGGTCGAGGTTCTGCAAGGCGTCCAGGTCTCGCGCCCGGGAGGCCAGGATTTTGACCTCATTGGTAGTGCCCCGTTCCGGGCTGGAGATCATGGAACATTTGCCTTGATTGCAATCATCGGCGTCGGGCACAAACAGGGAAGTCTCCCCGGTGTGATCTCCGATGGCCACATTGAGGGGGATGACATTTCTTAGATTATTCAGGCGGATATTGAACATCAGCCTTTCGAATGTCAGGGGGTTCGGTTCGAAGGCGTAGACCCGGCCGTGCCTGGCTCTATGGGCCATGGTCAGGGTGTGGCAGCCGATGTTGGCCCCCACATCCAGGCATACGGAATCCTCCTTGACCAGGCTCTTCAGGGCTTTGGTCACATGGGATTCATAATAGCGGTTGAAATAGAGATACCACTCCAGAAAAGAAGAGGTGGTGACCCTCATGAGGCCTTCATCATAGGCAATGATTTCAGTAACATGATCGCGGCTCCGCTTATCCGGGGGATAAACCAGCCGCAAGAGTCTATCTTTCCCGGGAAAAGAAACCGCGCGGGCCATTCTGGCAAGGCAAGAAAGATACCCGGCATCTGCCATCCTCTCGATCCCCCTATCCTCTACGGCGCCAGCGGGGGCCGGCCGGGGTATCGGTGATGTCGATGGACCGGGCGGCCAGTTCCTGCCGGATTTTATCCGCGGTCTCCCAATCCCGGCGTTTCCGGGCTTCTTCCCGGGCCTTAAGCGCGGCCTCGATGTCGGCATCCCCGGCCTCGACGGGCGGCGCCAGGTTCATAATGCCCAGGACTTCGTCCAGTTCCTGGAAGCGGGCCAAAACCGCGGCCGCGGCGGCGCGCCCCAGGCGGTCGTGGTCGATGTCGGTGTGGAATTCCCCCACCGCCGCGAACAGCGCCGACAGGACCCGGGAGATGTTGAGGTCGTCGTCCAGGGCGGCGGTGAACTCCTTTTTCAGGAGGAAGAGGCGCTCTTCGATGGCCGGGGTGAGGGAGGCGTCGCCGGTTACGAGGGCCAGGCGCTCTAAAAAATGGTCCAGGCGGGCCCGGGCCATGGCCGCGGCCTTGAGGTTGGTGTCGCTGACGGCCAGGGGCTTGCGGTAGTGGGCGGCCAGGAGAAAGTGGCGCACTTCCTCGCCACGGTAGCCCTGGGCCATGAGGTCCCGGACGGTGATCTGGCCCGCCTCCTTCAGGGGGCGGCCGTCCTTGAGGACCCGCTCGCAGTGGAGCCAGGCCCGGGCCTCAGGTTTGCCCGTGGCCGCGGTGAAGATGGCGTTTTCGTTTTCATCGTGGGGAAAAAGCGATTCGACGCTGCCCACGTGGAAGTCCACGGTTTCGCCCGGGTGTTTCAGGGCGATGGCCGCGGACTCCAGGTGCCAACTGGGGCGCACCTGGCCCCAGGGGGTGGTGTAGTAGAGGCCCTTTTTCAGTTCCGCCAGCTTGGCGCGTTTTAGCAGGGTGAAATCCCGGGGGTTTTCCTTGGCGTATTCGTCCAGGTCCACGGTTTTCCCCACCCGAATCTTGCTGAGGTCCACCCCGGAGAGGCGCCCGTAGTCCTTGAAGCGGGCGATGTCGAAATAGACGGAGCGCAGTTTCTCATAGGCGTAGCCCCGTTCCAGGAGCTTCCGGGTGAGATTGACCATGTCGTCGATGTGGTCCGAAGCCAGGGGGTAGAGGACCCCCGTCTGGAGGCGCAGGGCCTGGGCGTCCCGGAAGAATTCCTGGCGGTAGCGCCCGGTGAATGCGCTCAGGTCCTGGTTCGCGGCCGCGGCCCCGGCCAGGGCCCGGTCGTCCAGGTCGATGAGGCTCACCACCTGGCGGACCTTGAAG
>CAYNMI010000364.1:0-2518 GCA_964398095.1 uncultured Desulfobacca sp. | reverse complement strand
GCGACCTGGAGCGGGAGGTGGACCTCATCGAGGAGATCGCCCGCCTGGCCGGGTTTGACGCCATTCCGGTGACCCTGCCCCGGGGGGAGGTGGCCACCCCCCGGCCCGGCCCCGAGGTGCGCCTCATGGCCGCGGCCCAGGACCTGCTCCTGGGCCTGGGATTCTTTGAGGTGGTCACCTATGCCTTCCAGCCGGACCGCCTGGGGGCCCTGGCCGCGGACCCCGCGGCGCCGGTGCTGCGCCTGGCCAACCCCCTGAGCGAAGAGCAGGCCATGATGCGGACCTCCCTCGTTCCCGGTTTGCTGGATACCCTGCGCCGCAACACCTTGCAGCAGGCTATGGATGTGCGCCTCTTCGAGGTCTCCAAGGTCTTCGCGCCCCGGGCCGGAGAAGACCTGCCCCAGGAGGACCACTGGCTCACCGGGGTGATGTACGGCGCCCGGTACGAGGCGGCCTGGAATACCACCCGGGAGTCCGTGGATTTCTTTGACCTCAAGGGCGCGGTGGAGACCCTGCTGGACGGGCTCCTGATCCCCGACCTCAGCTTTGCGCCGGAAGACCTGCCCGGCTATCTGGTCTCCGGGGCCCGGGTGCTTTCGGGGCCCCGGGAACTGGGCGTCCTGGGCCGGCTCCAGCCGGATATCGGCGATCAACTGGACCTGGAGGGCGACATCTACGTCTTCAATCTCGATTTCGCCGCCCTGTGCCGCAGCGCCGTGCCCCCCCGCTTCACGCCCTTGCCCCGGTATCCCGCGGTCTACCGGGACATCGCCCTGGTGTTGCCCGCCGGCGTGCCCGCCGCCCGGGTGGCCGAGACCCTGTACGAGCACGGCCGCCCTTGGCTGGTGGAAGCCCGCCTCTTTGATGTCTACGTCGGCGACCCGGTGCCCGCCGGCAAGCGGAGCCTGGCCTTCCGCCTGTCGTATCGCGACCCGGAGCGGACCCTGACGGATGATCTGGTGAACACCCATCATCAGGCCCTCATTGCGGCCCTGGCCCAGAAATTGGGCGCGGAATTGCGCTAACGGATTTCCATGAAAAACATGCGCCCGGTCATCTCCCATTGCGGCAGGGCGTCTCTGACACCAATCTGTGCTCATTGAGGTAATTTATTTGTTCCGTTTGGCAGGGGCGGACCTATCTAAATGTCCGCCCCCAAGAGGGCGCTGAATTATCCTGCTTTAAACCTTGAACCTTGAACTTTGAACCTTGAACTACTTAGACCAGAGGTCACTTCAAGGAGAGCGTGGAAGAGGATTTCCCCCGCAAAGCCTACTACACTATCGGTGAGGTCAGCCGCATCACCGGGGTCAAGACCCATGTGCTGCGGTACTGGGAGAGCCAGGGCAAGCTCCTCAAACCCAGCCGCCGCGGCTCCCGCCACCGTCAGTACCGCCCTGCCGATATTCAGCTCATCTTTGAAATCAAGCGCCTGCGCGAAGAAGAAAAACTGTCCCTCACGGCCATGCGCCGCCAGATGCACCATAAGCCCGAGCAGCATCGCCTGTTCCCGCCCCCGCCCCTGCCTGCCAACCCCCTGGATCACCAGGTGTTGACCCTGCTCAAGACCATCCGGGACGAACTCCTGGCCCTGAAAGAAATCCTGGAATAGTGGCACAGGCGTCCCCCCTGTGCAGCCGCAATCAAGGGCTGGCCCCTGGCCGCCTCGCCCGGCGTCACCAACTAGCCATAATTCTGGTTGATTCCGGTTCCCAAGTTTAACTTGGGAACCGGAATCAACCCCCCCCTCAAAAAAAACCGCCGGAAGATGATTTCCCCCCAAAGGATGCCTATCTTCCTATTAACAATTTTGTGAACCCATTTCCGAGCGGCGACTTCTTATCCTGCCCGGCGCCGGTTCCGCCGCCCGGGTCTTCCCATAACTTCTCCAGCGGCGATGGTTCCTGGGCCTCAAAAAATTTTACCATTTTTGTCCTAAGTCAAGGCGGCGCTTACCGGCCGGCATTATCTTAAGGTCAACGATGCTGATGACACCAAACTACCGGGTTTGAAAAATTCACTATTCAGAGGAGGTTATATATGTTTTGTTATCAATGCGAACAGGCGGCTAAAGGCGAAGGGTGCACGGTTCTGGGGGTGTGCGGCAAGAATGCCGAGGTGGCGGCCCTCCAGGATTTATTGATCTATAGCCTCCAGGGCCTGTCCATGTTTGCCGTGGCCGGCCGCCAAGTCGGCGTCAGTGACCGGGACGTCAACGTCTTTACCTGCGAAGCCACCTTTTCCACCCTGACCAACGTGGACTTCGACCCCGACCGGCTGGTGAAGCTGATCCACCAGAGCGTCAAACTTCGGGAGCAACTTAAGGAAAAGGTCCGGAAGGCCGGCGGCAACGTGGATATCCCCGCCGCCCAGGCCACCTTCAAGCCCGTCGCCACCCTGGAAGCTCTGCTGCAGCAGGCGGAAGCTGCGGCCATTAAAAACTATCCCGCCGCGGATGCCGACATCCTGGCCCTGAAGCACACCCTGCTCTTCGGCCTCAAGGGGGTGGCGGCCTACG
>CAYNMI010000363.1:0-2534 GCA_964398095.1 uncultured Desulfobacca sp. | reverse complement strand
AGGCGGACACCGGGGTGGGGCCTTCCATGGCGTCGGGCAGCCAGGTGTACAGCGGTATCTGGGCCGACTTGCCGGTGGCCCCCAGGAAGAGGAACAGGGTGATGGCGGTGATGACCCCGGAGCCCACCGGATACTTGCTGGCCAGGGCAAAGACCGTCTTAAAATCCACCGACCCGAAGGTCCAGAAGATCAGGAAGATGCCCAGGAGAAACCCGAAGTCGCCGATCCGGTTGACCACGAAGGCCTTTTTGCCCGCGTCGGAGGCCGACTGCTTTTCATACCAGAACCCGATGAGCAGGTACGAACAGAGGCCCACGCCTTCCCAGCCCACAAACATCAGGAGGAAGTTGTTGGCGCTCACCAGGGTGAGCATGGCGAACACAAAGAGGTTCAGGTAGGCGAAGTAACGGTAGAAGCCCTCGTCTTCGTGCATGTAGCCGATGGAGTAGATGTGGATGAGGGTGCTCACCCCGGACACCACCAGCAACATAATCAGGGAGAGGGGGTCGATCAGGTAGGCCACCGAGACCTTGAAGGTTCCCGAGGCGATCCAGGTGTACATCACCTTCTCTATGGAGCGGTGGTCCACCGGGAGCTTGAGGAATTCCAGGAAGATCGCCACGGTGAGCAGGAAACTCAGGCCCACGGCCGCGGAACCGATGGTTCCCACCACCCGCTTGGGGAGACTCTTGCCCACCAGGCCGTTGATCAGAAAGCCGATGAGGGGAAAGAGGGGAATCAGCCAGACATAATCCATCATGGGGTTCGCCTCACCACTTGAGGATGTTGAGATCGTCTACGTAGACGGTGCCCTGGTTGCGGAAGATGGCCACGATCAGGGCCAGTCCCACCGCCACTTCCGCCGCGGCCACGGTCATGACAAAGAACACGAACATCTGGCCGTCCACCGCTTTGAAGTAGTCGGCAAAGCCGATGAAGGCCAGATTGACGGCGTTGAGCATCATTTCGATGCACATGTAGATGACCAGGGCGTTGCGCCGAATCAGGACCCCGATCACCCCCAGGGCGAACAGGGCCACGCTCAAGGCCAGGTAATATTGGACCGGCACTACCATAATCGCTCTCCGGTAAGGGGCTCACGCCAGGCCGCAAAGCTCCCTAAGATTTCTAAACTTTGCGTCCTTTGCGCCTTGGCGTGAAACATCATTATTTCTCTACTTCAACTTGCTCTTCGCCAGGACCACCGCGCCGACGATGGCCACCAGGAGCAGGACCGAAGTAACCTCGAAGGGCAGCAGATAATTGGTAAACAGGCTCCGGGCGATGGATTCGGTGTTGCCCAGGCCCGGGGCCACGGCCTTGGCGCTGCCCAGCACCGCTTTGCTGACGCCGTAAATCAGGATCAGCCCGGTGAAACCCGCCAGGACGATGCCCAGCAGTTTCTGGCCGATGAAGGGAATCTTGGGTTCCGCCTCCGGCTGCCGGATATTCAGGAGCATGATGACAAACAGGAACAGCACCATGATGGCCCCGGCGTAGACGATCACCTGGATGGCGGCGATGAACTCGGCGTGGGCCAGCAGGTAGATGCCTGCCACCGCAAAGAAGTTGACGATGAGCCAGAGGGCGCTCCGCAACGGATGCTTCTGAAAGACCACCAGGCCGCCGGAAACCAGGGCCACTCCGCCCAGGATGAAAAACAACGTCTGCATCCCTCGGGCCTCCTATTCCTGCCGAATTGCGTGCGGATTAGCTGACTGCCGGTTCATAGCCAATCCCCCAGGCGCAGTTGCGACTTGCTCTGGGTGGCTCTCTCGATATCGAGAATGAGCACCTGTTTGTCGTATTGAGCCAGTTCGTAAAGGTTGTTCAACTTGATGGCGCCCTTGGGGCAGGCCTCCTGGCAGAAGCCGCAGAAGATGCAGCGCTGCAGGTCGATGGTGAAGGCCACGGGATATTTCCCGTGGTCATCCGCCTCGTCGGCCACGATGCCCTTGATGGCGTTGGACGGGCAGACCACCATGCACAGGGTGCAGGCCACGCACCGCCGGCTGCCGTCTTCGTTGATCGTGAGTTCCGGATGGCCCCGCCAGCGCGGCGAGACCTGCCGTTTCACTTCCGGATACTGCAGGGTGATGGGCTTGGAGAACGCCATCCGTAAGGTGGTCGCCAAACCTTTGAGCAAAGGAATAATCATGGATTAACCCTTGATAAATAAGATAACCGCCCCGGTGACCAAAATATTCACCAGGCTCAGGGGCAACAGCACCTTCCAGCCAAGCTGCATGAGCTGATCGAACCGGAAGCGGGGAAAGGTGCCTCTTACCCAGATGAAGAAGAAGACCAGGGCAAAGGTCTTGATCATAAACCAGGCGACGGGGGGCAGCACCGGTCCCTGCCAGCCGCCCAGGAACAGGGTGGTGGCCAGGGCCGAGGCCGCGATGATGTGGGCGTATTCCCCCATCATGAACATGCCCCACTTCATGGAGCTGTATTCCGTCTGGTACCCGGCCACCAGCTCGTTTTCGCACTCGATAAGGTCAAAGGGCGTCCGGCCGCATTCGGCCATGGCC
>CAYNMI010000362.1:0-2537 GCA_964398095.1 uncultured Desulfobacca sp. | reverse complement strand
ACGACTTGAAAAAATCCTGGTGGCACAGGCTTTCCAGCCTGTGCAAGCGCAGGCTAAAAGCCTGCGGCTACATTTCGCAACAAGAAGCTCTGAAGATAAATCGCTTTGATGGCTCCTGATCCTAACCACTAACCACTAACCACTAATCCCTGACTCCTGATCCCTATCCCTAGTCCTAACCCCTGACCCCTGGTCCCTGCCTTTCAGACGGCGGCGGCTTCCTGGGAGCGGAGGCATTTGAGGCTGTAGTCGCCGGTCTTGAAGGCGTTCAGGACCCGGTCCATGACGGCGTCGGAGGACAGGGCCAGGTCCAGTTGGCGGCAGAAGGCGATCAACAGTCCGGCCAGTTCCAGGGTCTGCTCGGTTTCCAGGAGGGAGAGCTTGACCAGGCGGCCCTGGACCAGGTCCCCTTTGGTCTGGGCCTTGAAGCCCAGGTCGTCCAGGAGCTGCTTGACCAGGCGGGCGCGGCGCTCCCGGCGGTCGATTTGGGCGGCGCCGCCCTTGAACTGGAAGCTGATGTAGTTGTCGTTCTTTTCCTCGGAGATGTAGGCGTCCACGAGGCCGAAGTGGTAGCCGATGCGGGAGTTGAAATTGAGGTAGTTCTCGGTGACGATGGCGAAGCTCTTGCCCCCCAGGCCGCGCTCGGCCTTGGCGGTGTCGTACATGGTGTTGGCAAAGACGGAGATGAAGCCCCTGAGGTCCGGGGCCACCTGGCCGGCCCAGGTCACCCCGGGGTGGTGAAAGCCCCGGAGGAGGGCCCGGAAGGGGCGGCTGAGGATGTCGGCTTCGGTCACCTGGTCCTGGCCGGTGACCCGGAGGCCGCCCCCCAGGTCCAGGATGAACAGGTTCAGGGGCAGGTCGGTCTTGAAGCGGCTGACCTGGTGGGATTCCACGGCCTGATCCACGTCCAGCATGAACATGGCGTCCATGGCCTTTTCATGGCAGAAGCGGGTGAGGTCGTGGAGGGTGCGGCAGTTGGCGGCCTTAAAGTCCGGGCTGTCGGGGTCCAGGAGATTCAAGGAGGAAACGAGCTTCAAGATGCGGCGCAATTTTTGGTAAACCGGGTCGCGGCGCCATTCTTCATCGGGTTCGACGCGGCGCTGGAGCAGTTCGGGAATGAGGCCGGGATATACCAGGGCGGCGTCGGCATCCACGGTCACCAGTTGGCCGGAGTGAAGGACCTTGGTGGCGCCGCCCACCTCCACCAGGGTGGGAATGCGGAACTCCCGGGCCAGGATGGTCATGTGGTCCGTGGGGCTGCCCACCTCGGTGATGATGGCGGCGATGCGGTCCATGACCAGCACCAGGCGGGCGGAAGGCTGCCGGGCCACCACCACGGAGCCCGGGGGAATGCCGCCGACCTCTTCGTCGTGGAGGAAATGGTGGACCCGGCCGGCGGCGATGCCGCCCACCGCCCGGATGCCGTAGTGCAGAAGGGGCGGGGACTGGGGTTCGGGGGTGGGGGGCCGCGCCTCTTCGGCAAAGGCGGGGACGTGGACCCTCAGGGGCCGGGATTGCAGGATGACGATGTTGCCCGCTTCCCCCACGGTCCACTCAATATCCTGGGGCTGGCCGAAATGTTCTTCCAACTCCAGGGCGACGTCCGCCAGGGTCCGGACCTGGTCGTCGGTGAGGCAGGGGGCCTGGGCCGGTTCGGGGGCCAGGGCGATTTCGGCCACGCCCCCGGCGGGGTCGCAGACAAGGGCCACGGGTTTTTTGGGCACCCGGCGCCTGGTGATGGGGTAGGGGTCCTGGCGGCCCACCATGAAGAGATCCGGGGAGACGGTGCCGTCCACGGCGTACTTGCCCAGGCCCCAGACCCCGGAAATCATGACGGTGTCGTCCTGGGGGCGGTGGGGGTCCAGGGAGAACATGACGCCGCTGGCCCGGGCCGGGACCATGGCCATGACGCCCACGGCCATGGGGAGTTCGTTGACGGAAAATTGCTGGTATTTCCAGTAAAAGATGGCCCGGGAGGTGAACTTGCTGGCGACGATTTCCTTGTAGTGCGCCGGCAGAGAGGCGGCGTCGACGTTGAGGAGGGTAGCGAACTGGCCGGCAAAGGAGAATTCGGTGTCTTCGCCCACGGCGCTGGAGCGCACCGCCAGCCAGGGAGAGGGGAGATTCCGGCCCGCCTGGACGATGGCGTCTTCCAGGTCCGGGGGCAGGGGGGCCTGGCGCACGATGGCCTGCAACTCCCGGCTGATGGTTTTGAGGCTGTCCAGGTCCTGGATGTTGGCCTCGGAGAGCTTGGCGGCCAGGTCGGCGGCCAGGCTGGAGGATTCCAGGAAGCGCTTGTAGGCCGCGGCGGTAATGGCGAAGCCCTGGGGCACCGGCAGGCCGATGCGGTTGCCGATTTCGCCGAGGTTGGCCATTTTGGCGCCCACCGCGGGGGCGAGCTCCTGGTTCAGGGCCGACAGGGGCAGGATAAAGGGGGTATCCGGGATGGTGGGGATGGCCTCCAGGACAGCGTGCATCTCTTCCTGCAGGCGCCGGCAGATGGGCACCAGGTCGGCTTGATAGAGATTTTGGGTGAG
>CAYNMI010000361.1:0-2543 GCA_964398095.1 uncultured Desulfobacca sp. | reverse complement strand
GTCATAGCTCACCCCGCCGCTGGACAGGTCCACCTTGACATTGCTCACTCCCGGCAAGCTGTTCATGGCCTTGGTCATAGCTGCGACACAGTGGCCGCAACTCATTCCTTTTACCTGAATTTCTGACATAAGTCTTCTCCTCACGCGGTATTTCGAGAATGGCCCCCCTCTAGGTTCCAGCCTCTTTCTTGGTATGTTAATCATTTTGTCAGCGATGGCAAAGGGCCGCGCGGGACCCCAGGTATGAAAGGCGACGCTGAAAAAAATCCTGGCGGCCCCGGTAAGCCGCGGTGGTTGCCAGTCACCGCGATCAGTACCAGGGCCGCCAGGGCGCCGTGGATAAGAAGAGGGTGAAGTACCCTCGGATAAAGGTCTGTTGCGGGAGGGCCAAGGAGTGCCCCCAAAACAAAAATCCCCAATTCCCATCAGGGGGAATTGAGGATTGCACCCGTCTTACTTGGTCCTCAAGTGGCGGCCGGGTGTTGCGCGCACCCATCCGTCCAGCTTACAGGCAGGTCTTCTGGCTCTTGGATCGTTCTACTGCCGGCGCCTTCCCGGGGGCTTTGCCCCAGTGGCCTTCAGCCGGTTTCGTCCCCAATTACAGCGGCGGGACCGCGACGGTTTTGCACCGTCTTCCCTTTTAACCCGGTTAGGACCTATAAGTATCTTTTATTTATTTTGTTTGGGAGGTTGTGTCAAGGGAAATCGCCGGGGTGCGGATGAACACAAAGGTATTGCGCTTAACCCCCAAGGAGCGGGCCACCGGCGCACACTTGGCCTGGAGCAGAAACCAGACGCGGGGGTCGGACAGATGGCTCATGGTCTCAAAATGGCCCATGCCTTTAGCCAGGATGATCCGGGCGGCGGCAAAAAGTTTTTGAAATTCCGGGCTGGTGGCGGCAAGCTCCAGGCCCACGGTGGCGGCTCCGGTATCCACCACCGGCGCCAGGGCCGCGGTGGCGCCCGAGGCCTCCAGGTCGTGTTTGGTCAGATCGTTTTGGATGGGCCCGCCCTTGACCACATAGACCACTTCCCACCCCTGACGCCGCAGAAAATCCACCAGGGGGCGGTCGAAAAACTGCTCGCCGGCGTTATCCGCCAGGTACAGGAGGAGGCCAGGAGGGCCGGCAAGTTCCCGGCGAAACTCTGGCAGGTGAGATAGCCCAAATTCAACCGTGGCCTGCATCTCCCGGCTCACTTCTGATTCCCCCCGGAAAAAATCCAGGGCGTTGCCCGCCACGGCCAGGCGGAGCAGGGATTCCGGATCGTCGCCGTAGGCCGGGGCCAGAAGACGCGCCATCTTGGCCGCCAACGCGGTGGCCGCGGCTTTGCGGGCCGCGAACGGATCGGGGTTTTGCGCAACCTGATAAATGACCGGGAGCATGCGGTTGGCAATGAGCGCCGGGATGGCGGCCGGGCCATACTCCCGGTCCAGGATTTGGCAGGCGGCCTGGTGGGCCTGCTGCCGGAGTTCGGGGTCAGAAGTAGCCAGGTCGACGGCGAGGGTGAGCAAACGCTCCAGGCAGCCGCGGCATTCGGGGCGGATGGCCATGGGGCGCGGGGTGGGGCTTGGTTTATTCATGAGGCAGCGGCCTATATCGGCAAAATGGTTATTAAACCAAACAGGAGATTATGGTTTTCGTTTCCCTAAATTGTAACATGATGTTTGGCCCTCAGGCCCGGAAACAGATCAGGGAGAAGAGTCTGGCCGGGTCTTGAAAAAGCTGCTCGGCACCGGCGAAGCCCTGCTCCCGGCCCAGGCGGGTCAACAGGGAAAATTTTTCGGGAAAATCGCACCGGGCCACATGGGATTGGATTTTGCGCAGTTCTTCCCGGGACATCAACGGCCAGGCCCGGTTGAGATTCAGCCAGGAGCGCTCCAAAAACTGTTCCCGGGTCTCGTCTTCCAGGAGCAGGGGTTCATACATCAAGAGGTGGCCGTCCGTGGGCAAAATTTGACGGGCCAGGTGAAGAAAAGTGGTTTTTTGGGGCAGAGGCAGATGATGAAAAGCCAGGCCCATCCAGATGACATCTGCCCGGGCCCCGGCATCCCGAACAAATTCATAAAAATCTTGTTCAACCAGGCGGTGATCACAGGGCCAACCGGTGAGGTTTTGCTGGGCAAGCGCCAAGGCCGGCATACCTATGTCGACGCCGACGTAATGCCGGATGGCGGTTCCTTTAAGGGCCGTTAAAATAAATCCGGCATCGCCGCAGCCCAGATCCAGGAGAACAAAAGGGCGCGAGACGTGGGCCAGGAGAAATCCGTGCAGCAGAGAATATACTTCGCGGTGACAGAGGTAGTTATTCTCCTCGGCTTTTTGGTAAATCCGCCAGTCTTTAAACATAGCTTCCACTTCGGTAATCTGTTCGATTTCCGGGACCTGCGGCAAAATCTGCCTGGGGCGCATAGTTAACACCTTTTACACGTTGGGCACAGGCCAGGGGCCTGATGGGCAGCCTAGGGACTGTAAGATGTGGTTTTGAGAGGAAATAGTAGCAAAAAAGGGAAAAGGGTTACAGGCTAAATCTGTAACCCTTTG
>CAYNMI010000360.1:0-2545 GCA_964398095.1 uncultured Desulfobacca sp. | reverse complement strand
ATTCAGATGAGCATCTTGCCCAAGATTTTTCCGCCCTTTCCGCACCGCCGCGATTTCGACATCTACGCGGTCATCGAGCCGGCCAAAGAGGTGGGCGGCGATTTCTATGACTTCTTCCTCCTGGACGACCAGCATTTCGGCTTCGTGATCGGCGACGTCTCCGGCAAGGGGGTGCCGGCCTCCCTGTTCATGGCCGTGACCAAGACCCTCATCAAGGCCGTGGCGCAGCAAGGCCACCCGCCGGGCGAGATTCTAACCCGGGTGAACCGCGAGCTGGTCTCGGGAAATCTCACTTCCATGTTTGCCACGGTGTTCCTGGGAATTTTAGACACGCTTAGCGGCCGGGTGCTCTATGCCAACGGCGGCCACAATCCCCCCCTGATCATCCGGAACCGGGGACCGGTGGATTTTCTGGTCCCGCCCGGGAACCCCCTGGTGGGGGCCGTGGAAGACTTATCGTATGAGACCGCCGAACTGGCGCTGTCTCCGGGGGATGCCCTGTTCCTCTACACCGATGGGGTGACCGAGGCGGTCAACCAGGCAGAAGAGTTCTTTTCCGAAGCGCGCCTCCGGGAAAACCTGCAAGGTCTGCCAGGCATCTGCCCCAAGGAAACGATTGCGGCAATTCAGGCCCGGGTCAATGACTTTGCCGCCGGGGCGCCCCCGGCGGATGATATCACCATGTTGATGATCCGGTTTCAGGGCCTGGGCTGAGACCAGGTGCGGTAAGGGTCTAATACCGTTTTCGGTTTTCAGTTTTCGGTTTTCGGTTAAAAGAATATGAATTATCAGTAAGTTACAGGTTTAGTCTGTTGCATTTAAAACGGAAAGCAGTATAAGGGGAAACCATGGCCAAGAAACCGGCAAGTCTAATCTACGGTGTGGATGACAATCCGCCATGGGGGATCACCCTGCTCCAGGGTCTGCAACACGTCTTTATCATGACGGTCTACTTCGTCTTTCCGGTTATCGTCATCCACGCCGCCGGCGGCACCGACGACCAGGCCGCCACCATGGTCAAGATGTCCATGATCGCCATGGGGATCACTACCATCGTGCAAGCGGTGCGCAAAGGTCCCATCGGCTCCGGCTACCTGGCCCCCTCGGGCAACGGGCCCGCTTATCTCTCCGCCACCTTGCTGGCCGGCAAGACCGGCGGGGTGTCCTTGATCTGCGGCATGACCATTCTTGGCGGCGTCTTCGAGGCCCTGTTTTCCCGCATTGTCGGCCGCCTGCGGGTCCTGTTCCCGCCGGAGGTCGCCGGCCTGGTGGTCACCATGGTAGGCATCGAACTCATCCCCCTGGGGATCGAACGCTTTTTGGGCCTGGGGCACGGCGGGGCCGGGATCAGCCGCAACGATTTTCTGGTGGCCCTGATCACCTATGTCTGCATGGTGAGCCTCAACACCTGGGGTAAGGGCAAACTGCGCCTCTATCCCATCCTCATCGGCATGGTGGTCGGCTACCTGAGCGCTTTGGGGTTCGGCGTGCTCACCCGCGCCAACCTGGGCCACATCGGCGCGGCGCCCTGGATTTCCTTCCCCCGGTTCGCCAGCTTTGGCTGGTCCTTCGATATGGCGCTGGTGCTGCCGTTTTTGATTGCCACCCTCTGTTCCAGCCTCAAGGATATCGGCGATCTGACCACCTGCCAGAAGATCAACGACAGTGAGTGGAAGCGCTCCGATATGCAGTCCATCGGCAAAGGCATCCTGGCTGACTCCCTGGGTGATATCCTGTCCGGCGTCATCGGCGGCCTGGGCCAGACCACTTCTTCCACCAATATCGGCCTCTCCCTGGCCACCGGGGCCACCAGCCGCCGCATCGCCTATGCCATCGGGGGCCTGCTCTGCCTCCTGGCCTTTTTTCCCAAGCTGGCGGCAATCTTTGTCATCATGCCCCGGCCGGTCATGGGGGCCATTCTGGTTTTTGCGGCCAACTTCATGATCCTGGCGGGCATTCAGATCATCACCACCCGGATGCTGGACGCCCGGAAGATCTTTGTCATCGGCACCTCTTTTACCTTCGGGCTCTCGGTATTCCTCTACCCCCAGGCCTATCGCCACTTCCACCCGTTGCTGCAACCCATCTTCGATTCCGCTCTCTCGCTGGCCACCATCAGCGTGGTGATCCTGAATCTCATCTTTCGCCTGGGCATCGCCAAACACCAGGCGATCACCATCGACCCCGAGGACCGGGATTTCCTGGAGAAAATCTCCACCTTTATTCTGAGGCAGGGGGCGGCCTGGGGCGCCCGGCGGGAGGTAATCAAGCTGGCGGAGTCGGCCATGGAAGAGTTTATGGAGTCCCTGGTGGGCCTGAAGCTGGCCGACGGCCCCATCGAGGTGGACGTGAAATTTGACGAGATGAGTCTGGACGCGGGCTTCACCTACCCGGGCCGCCTGCTGGATTTCCAGGCCCAGCCCCCCAGCCAGGCCGATTTACTTGAGGATGACACCGCCATCTTCCGGCTGTCCGGCTTTATCATCAAAAATTATGTGGACCGGATCAAGACCGAGGAGAAACACGGTAAGTGCCGCGTCGTCTT
>CAYNMI010000359.1:0-2549 GCA_964398095.1 uncultured Desulfobacca sp. | reverse complement strand
ACAGCAGCCGCGCCGCGGTGAATTCGCTCACCTTCTGTCCCGGGATGGGGGCCAGGCGTAGGGTGCGCACTGCGCACCATTAGTTCAAGCTTGCGGCGGGCGGGGACGCCCGCCCTACCGGACTTTCCATGATTATGGGTGAACCGCAGGTTCATGAACGAATGTCTTGAAAATTTTTTTCATCGGTGGCGAAGGCGTCTCGCCTGTGCTATGTGGTGCGCAGTGCGCACCCTACATCAACTTAGGATAACGTCCCAACACAAAACGTTCTTCCCCATCACTTCCGACGCGAGAGATAAATATACCCCAACGCCTTATACAGCAGCCGCGCCGCGGTGAATTCGCTCACCTTCTGTCCCGGGATGGGGGCCAGTTCCACCAAATCCAGGCCGATGACCGGGCCGCGCTGCGCCAGGGTTTCCATGATGCTCAGGACCTGGGCGTACGACAACCCGCCGGGCTCCGGCGTCCCCACGGCCGGCATGATGCCCGGGTCCAGGGCGTCTAAGTCGATGGAGAGATACACCGGCCCCACAATGCCCTTCAGGTGCTCCATCGCCTGGTCCCAGCCCGCCGGGGTGTGCAGCTCCCGGGCCTTAAAAACCTTCAGGCGGGGCGCCACCCACATGAGATCGGCTTCCTCTTTGGAGAAGCTCCGCACCCCCATGAGGGTCAGCGGCCGCCCCAGTTCATAGACCCGGCGCATGACGCAGGCATGGGAGAGTTTGCTGCCGTCGTAGCTCTCCCTGAGGTCCGCGTGGGCGTCCAGGGCCACCACGTTGAAATCCGGGTAGCGGGTCTGCATGGCCTGGAGCAGGGCCACCGTAATGGTGTGTTCGCCCCCCAGGGCGCAGATGAGCTTCCCCTGGGCCACCCAGGGCTGGACGATGCGCTTGATCTTCTCCAGCATGGCCTGGGGGCCGGAGACCTCCGGCTGGATGGGCGCCGCGGTGGCCAGGCGGATGGCGGCGGAGGGGTCCCAGTTGGCGTCTTCGTCCCACAGCTCCACCTGGCGGGACGCGGCCAAAATCGCCTCCGGGCCGTTCCGGGTCCCCGCCCCGTAAGTCGTGGTGGCTTCATAGGGAATAGGCAGGACCACCGCCTCGGCCTCTTTCACCGGCAAGGACCTCAGGTCCAGGAAGTTCAACCAGGCCATCTCAGTCCTCCTCCGGCTCCACTTCTTTCGCCTCCATCTCCTTGAGGCGGCGGTACAGGGTGGCCAGGCCGATGCCCAGGAGGCGGGCGGTGAGTTCCTTGTCGCCGCCGGTCTTCTTCAGGGTCTGGAGGATGGCCTGGCGTTCGATCTCCTCCATGGAAGACCCCACCGGCAGGACGATCTGGTCATCTTCCGGGGAGTGCCGGCGGATATCGTCGGGCAGATCCTCGAACTCCACCATGTTGCCGGTGCACAGGGCCACGGCCCGCTCCACCACGTTCTGCAATTCCCGGACGTTGCCCGGCCAGGCATAGCTCTTCAGGGCCCGGAGGGCCTCGGGGCTGAAGCCCATGGGGGGACGGTCGTTTTCCAGGCAGAACTTGTCGAGAAAGTGGAGGGCCAGCAGGGGGATATCCTCCTGGCGGTCCCGGAGGGGCGGCATGGTCAAGTGAATGACGTGCAACCGGTAATACAGGTCCTTACGGAAACGCCCTGCGGCCACCTCCGCTTCCAGGTCCCGGTTGGTGGCGGCAATCACCCGGACGTCCGCCTTTTGGGTCTCAGTCCCCCCTACCCTTTCAAATTCCCCCTCCTGGAGGACCCGCAACAGCTTCACCTGGGTGGCCGGAGGAATCTCACTGATTTCGTCTAAAAAGATCGTGCCGCCGTCCGCCAGTTCGAAGCGGCCCTTGCGCTGCTGGATGGCCCCGGTAAAGGCGCCTTTCTCGTGGCCGAAAAGCTCCGATTCGATGAGACCTTCCGGCAGGGCGCCGCAATTGAGTTTGACCATGGCCCTGGACTTCCTGGGACTCTGGTAGTGGATGGCATCGGCGATGAGCTCCTTGCCCACCCCTGACTCCCCTTCGATAAGCACGGTGCTCTTCATGGGCGCCACCTGGTCGATGAGGTGGAGGACCTTGAGGATGGCCGGTCCCCGGCCGATGAGGCGGCCGGTGGGGCCCCGGTCCCGGAGGGCGTCCCGCAGCCGCTGGTTTTCCACCAGGAGTTGCTGGGTCTCCAGGGCCTTGCTCACCACCTTGCGCAGGTCCGCCATGCGAAAATCTTTGGTGACGAAATCGTAAATCCCGCGCTTCAACGCGGACACGGCCTCGTCCACCGTGGCGGCGCCGGAGATCATGACCGCAATGGCTTCCGGCCTGAGAATTCGTAGCGCCCCGAACAGCTCGGTGCCCTCCATGTCCGGAAGCTTCAAATCGATGATGGCCAGGTCCACGGGGTGACGCCGGACCTCGTCCAGGGCCGCGGCCCCGGTGCCGGCCAGATGGATCTCATGGCCCAACTTTTTCAAGCCGGACGCCAACGCTTCCCGAGTGGCCGCGTCGTCGTCCACGACGAGAATAACACTCATGAAGAGTACCTGTTTTCCGTTTTC
>CAYNMI010000358.1:0-2557 GCA_964398095.1 uncultured Desulfobacca sp. | reverse complement strand
AGTGCAAAGCTGGAAGCCTCAGACTTCCGACTTCCTGATCAAAGGAAGAAAAGATGCAGGGACCATCTAAAACGATGTGCAGATGGATCATGGCGGGGTTGATCCTGCTCCTGTCTGAGAGCACCTTGGAATATCTCCTGGAGACCATAAATGAAGCATCAGAGTAATCCGAGAGGAAGGAGGAGGACATGAAGTCAAAGGAACCCGTAACCAAGGCCCGCAAATGGGTGGTGGTGGGCAGCATCCTGGCCTCCGCCAGCGTCATGTGCGCCGCCCCGGGCCCGATTCAGGCGGGGGGGGCGCCGGGCTCGCCCAGCGCCACCACCACCATCAGCGGCAAGCAGCTGCCGCCGCCGCCATCGAAGTTCGGCGGGGTGATCAAGGATACGGCGGCGCAATCCAAGCCGTACTGGCCGCCGTCCGTCGTGCCGCCCAAAGGGGCACCGAATATCTTGCTGATCATGACCGACGACGCCGGCTTCGGCGTGGCCAGCACTTTCGGCGGCGTCATCCCGACGCCGGCCCTGGACCGCATCGCCAAGATGGGGCTGCGGTTCACCAACTTCCATTCCACCGCCCTGTGCTCCCCCACCCGGGCGGCGATTATTACGGGGCGCAACCATCACTCCATGGGCTTCGGCGTGATCTCAGAGATGGCCACTGGTTTCCCGGGCTACGACAGCATCATGACCCGGGACAAGGCCACCATCGGCAAGATTCTGAAGGACAACGGCTATGCCACCGCCTGGTTCGGCAAGGACCATAATACACCGGAGTTCCAGGCCAGCCAGGCCGGACCTTTCGACCAATGGCCCACCGGCATGGGCTTCGAGTACTTTTACGGCTTCGTGGGCGGCGACACCAACCAATGGGAGCCGAACCTCTTCCGCAACACCACGCAGATCTACCCGTTTCAGGGCCAGCCCGGCTGGAACCTGACCACGGCCATGGCCGACGACGCCATCGCTTACATCAACCGGATGCACGCCCTGACGCCCGACAAGCCGTTCTTCGTTTACTACGTGCCGGGCGGCACCCACGCGCCACACAACCCGACCCCGGAATGGATCAAGAAGATCAGTGACATGCACCTGTTCGACCAGGGCTGGAACAAGCTGCGCCAGCAGATCTTCGAGAACCAGAAGAAGCTTGGGGTGATTCCTGCCAATGCCAAACTGACGTCGTGGCCTGACAAGCTGTTAAAAAGGTGGGATCAGCTTACGCCTGACGAAAAGAAACTTTTCGTCCGCCAGGCGGATGTGTTCGCGGCCTACGTCGCCTATACCGATCATGAAATCGGCCGCGTCATCCAGGCCGTCGCTGACCTGGGCAAGCTGGACAACACCCTCATCATCTACATCGAGGGGGACAACGGCACCAGCGCCGAAGGGACGATGAACGGCACGCCCAACGAGGTCGCCATGTTCAACGGCATCAATGTCCCGGTGGCCGACCAGTTGAAGTACTTCTACAAAGTTTGGGGAACGGATAAGACCTATCCCCACATGGCGTTGCCCTGGGCCTGGGCCTTTGACACGCCCTTCTCCTGGTGCAAGCAGATTGCCTCGCATTTCGGCGGCACCCGGCAGGGCATGTGTATTGCCTGGCCCGACCGCATCAAGGACGCCGGTGGCATCCGCTGGCAGTTCAGCCACGTCATCGACATCGTGCCGACTATTCTGCAGGTCACCGGCATCCCGGCCCCCAAGGTAGTGGATGGCATTCCCCAGAAGCCCATCGAAGGGGTGAGCCTGGCCTACACCTTCGCCAAGGCCAACGCCAACGCGCCCTCCCGGCACCATACCCAGTACTTCGAGATGATGGGCGACCGCGCCATCTACCACGATGGCTGGATCGCCAGCACCAAGGTCGTGCGTCCGCCCTGGAAGCATTTCTCCCCCAAAATTGGCGTCATGAACTACCCGTGGGAACTCTATGACCTCAAGAAGGACTGGACCCAGGCGGATGATGTCGCCGCCAAGTATCCGGCCAAACTTAAGCAGATGCAGAAATTGTTCATGCAGGAGGCCAAGAAGTACCAGGTGCTGCCGCTGGATGATTCCGTGGTGACCCGGCTCATCGTGCCAAAGCCCAGCATCACCGCCGGCAGGCACGTCTTCACCTGGACGCACCCGATCATCGGCATACCCAACGGCGACGCGCCGAGCGTCCTCAACGCCTCGTACACCTTCAAGGCCGAGGTGGAAATTCCCCAGGGCGGCGCCGAAGGTATGCTCATCACCCAGGGCGGTCGCTTTGGTGGTTACGGCTTTTACCTGCTGAAAGGCAAGCCCGTGTTCCTCTGGAACCTGGTGGACCTGAAGCGGATACGCTGGGAGGCCCCCGAGGCCCTCTCCCCCGGCAAACACACCGTGGAGTTTGACTTCAAATACGATGGGCTTGGACCCGGAACGCTGGCCTTCCACAACCTAAGCGGCATCGGCCGAGGTGGGACCGGGGTGCTCAAGGTGGACGGCAAGGAGGTGGCCACCCAGAAGATGGAACACACGCTGCCATTCATCCTGCAATGGGATGAATCCCTTGACATCGGCTCGGA
>CAYNMI010000357.1:0-2565 GCA_964398095.1 uncultured Desulfobacca sp. | reverse complement strand
TTCAGGGCCAGGCGCTCCTGCTCCCGCTGCTGCTCGATGGCCAGGACCCGGGTATGCACCTTTTGCAAAGTCGCCTGCGCCGCCGCCATGCTGACCACCGTGACATAACCCAGGTCCAGGGCCTGCTTCACCGTCTGGACGTTTTCCTGCAAGCCCTGCTCTTCCTCCCGGGCCACGGCCAGTTGCCGGTCGAGGAGCGCCAGGCGGTAAACGTGCAGGCGGGCGGCCTGGGCCACCTGCCATTCCTGCCAGGCCACGTCCAGGTCCACCGCCGCGGTCCGGCTCCGGGCGGCGGCCAGGCGCGCGGCCCGGGTAATGAGAGAAACGAGGTCATAACTCAAACCCAGGCCGTAGGCCTTGACGGTGCCCGCCGTGGCGCCGGCCATGGGGATATCGAGACTGTAGGAAATCTGGGGGTTGGGCAGAATCCCGGCCTGGAGCAATTGCGCCCGGGCCAGACCCTTCTGGTCCCGCAGGGCCCGGAGCCTGGGGTTGGCGATGACCGCCAGAATGGCCGCCTCGTCCGGCGAGAGCCCGTCCCGCAGGTCAAACTTCACCGGCCGCAGGAGCGGGTGGTGGATCATTTTGGCCTTGATGGGAATGGCTGCCAGGGCCGGCGGCGTCAAGGCTTTCTCCACCGCGGCCTTATCCAGCGGCCTGGGATGGTAGGTGGCGCAGCCGCTCAGCGTCAAGGCCAGTATCAGGAGTAATCCGAGCATATCGTTTACCAACCGGTAAGGGGTTACTTTGCTTTTTCTTCAGCCTCATGCCGGTTATGCTCGGCGGACGGCGGCTCCCGGCGGAGGACAAGGCCGTTGCCCGCGTCCACCAACACCTCGCCGCCGTTGCTGAGTTCCAGGCTATACACCAGATAGCCGTTTTCGTTGTCCAATTCAACTTTTTTCACCGCCGCCCCCGGAAACGCGGCCTGGGCCGCGGCCATGGCCTGGTCCGCCCTGATCTTTGCCAGGCTGGATAAATCCCGGGGTTCCGGTTTGGGTACTTTAATGCTGCCGGTAATAGTGGGGACCTGAGCCTGGGCCTGTTGTGCCACGCCGCTCTTGACCCCCGGCGCCTGACTGGCGGCCCGCGCCGGCGTGCCGGCCCCGAATGCCATGATTAACAGGGCTGCGGCCAGGCTGCCGGCCCCTAGTAGACCAGAGATCTTTTTCATGGTTGCTTCCTCCATGCTTACATTTTAGTGGCAGTATAGGTTGGGAAGATTGCCGGAACCTTTCCCCCGCATTACAAAACGGCAAGGTTGATGAAATCCTCAGGGTGGGTTTAAACGTGCGGTTATTGAAGCTGCTTGGGAAGGTAGACGGCAAATACTGAGCCCGCGTCGGGCCCGCTGGACACTTCCACGTGGCCCTGGTGCGCCTCGATAATGGCTTTCACCAGACTTAAACCGAGCCCCATGCCCCGCTGGGACCGGCTCTTATCGCCCCGGTACAGGCGGTCCCAAATCTTCGGGAGGTCTTCTGCGGAAATCCCCGGCCCGCCATCCTTCACCAGAATAATTACCTGGCCCGGTTTTTCCTGAGCTTCCAGTTCCACGTCACCGCCGGGGGGAGAATACTTCAAGGCGTTATCCAGGAGGTTGCCCAGGGCCTGGTTTAACCGGTCCCGGTCCACGGCCAGGTGCAGCTCCCGGGGATAGGCGGTTTTCAAGGTGATCTGCTTCTCCTCCGCCACGTAACGATACAGGTCGATGACGTTGTCCAGCAGCTCCGGGAGATTTACCGGCTCCAGGGTGAGCTTCATCGTGCCGGTCTCGGCCTCGGAAATATCCATCAGGGTGTTCATCATTCTGAGCACCCGCTCGGACTCTTCCAGGCAATCGGCCAGGGCTTCCCGGTAGCTCTCCAGGGGGCCCTCTCCCTGCAAGGCCATTTCGGCCACCCCCCGCAATCTGGTCATGGGCGTCCGCAAGTCGTGGGCCACATTATCCAGAGTCTCCTTCATGCCGGTTATCAGGGCGTCGATTTTCTCCAGCATCTGGTTGAACAGCCGGGCCAATTCATCCAGTTCATCCCGGGTCTGCCCCACGGGCATCCGGGCCGCGATCTTGCCGGTATCGGCAATGGCGCGCACCGTCAAGATGAGCTGACGAATCGGTCTCAAGGCCCGCACGGCCAGGAATTGCCCGCCGATCACCCCCAGGACGATGACGATGAGCGTGACACTGGCGAAGACCCCCCGAAAGGTCTCCAACAGGTCCTCCCGGTTGTCCGTGTCTTTCCCGATTTGCAGGATATCGCCATCCGGCAGCCTGACGGTGGCGATCTCCAGGACATTATCACCATTCCTGGCCCTGAGATGAATCCAACCCTTCTCCTGGACGGCGCCGCCCTCCAAGCGCTTCAGGTCAAAGTCGGCCCACTGGTCCGGAATATTCAAGAAGAGGGTGCCATTGGCGCGGCTGGCCAGCCGGACAAAATAGTAGTTGGGCTTCCCGGCATATTTTTCACTGGCGAGTTCCCGGCGAATCGCCCTGATGCCGCCGGTGTGGTACTGGGCCTGATACTCTTGCAGCCTGGAGAGAATCATTTCGTGGTCTTTTTG
>CAYNMI010000356.1:1322-2569 GCA_964398095.1 uncultured Desulfobacca sp. | reverse complement strand
AAGACATTGATCGTCAACCCATATTCGTATAAATATATGCTGAAGTCTCTTATGAACAAGACGAAATCCAGGATCAGCAGCCGGATGCGGCGGGCCCGCTCCCAAACCTCCTCCGGGTATAAGGGTAGTTCCACGGCAAGGTCCTTTTAAATACTCTCTGCCTCAATCAATCCGGAGGCTTCTCAAAAGAAAAAATTTGCCCCGGCAGCCGACCTCAGATTTTCTCCTGCTCCCGGACCAGCCGGTGCAAGGCCTTAAGATGGGCCCACAGGGGCAGGACGTGGGCCAGGGGCAGAGAATTGGGGCCGTCGCAGAGGGCCTTATGGGGGTCGGGATGGACCTCCATGAACAGGGCGTCCACCCCCACCGCCACCCCGGCCCGGGCCAGATGGGGGATAAACTCCCGCTGGCCGCCGGAGCACGTGCCCTGACCCCCGGGGAGCTGGACGCTGTGGGTCACGTCCAGGACCACCGGGCAGCCCAGGCCCCGCAGGATGGGCAGGCTGCGGAAATCCACCACCAGGTTGTTGTAGCCGAAGCTGGCGCCCCGTTCCGTGAGCAGAATCTTGTGGTTGCCCGTAGCCCGGGCCTTCTCCACCACCGGCTGCATATCCCAGGGGGCCATGAACTGGCCTTTCTTGATATTGAGCGGCTTGCCCGCGGCGGCCGCGGCTACCAGCAGATCGGTCTGGCGGCAGAGAAACGCCGGGATTTGCAGGACATCCAACACCTCGGCCGCGGGGGCCACGTCCGCTACCTGGTGGACGTCGGAGATGACCGGCAGGCCCACTTCGTCTTTCACCCGGGCCAAAATCGCCAGGCCCTGGGCCAGGCCCGGCCCCCGGAAGGAACTTATGGAGGTGCGGTTGGCCTTGTCGTAGGAGGCCTTGAAGATCAGCGGCAAGCCCAGCTCTAAGGCATACTCCTTTAAAGTCCGGGCGATGGTCAGAGTGGCCTCCGCGGACTCGATGACGCAGGGCCCGGCGATCATGACCAGGTCGCCTTTTCCTATCCAGAAGTCGGCGATGGCGACGGGGTTTTCCATGCTGTCGCTTATCACTGTAGGTGCCCAAGCGGAGCTTGGGCAAAAATTGCGTTCCCAAGCAGGAGCTTGGGAACGAGTAAAAAAAGAGAATGGTGCGCAGGGCGCACCCTACATCTACCTGCGCCGATCTGGGAGGAATGGTGCGTAAGACGCACCCGACGCGTCCACACAGGCTGGAAGCCTGTGCCACTGGGTTCAAGAA
>CAYNMI010000356.1:0-1222 GCA_964398095.1 uncultured Desulfobacca sp. | reverse complement strand
TCCCCGCCGGGGTGGGGCAGATTCCGCTTGTATTCCAGGCAGGCCCGGATGTAGTCCCGGAACAGGGGGTGGGGCTTCAGGGGCCGGGACTTGAATTCCGGGTGGAACTGGCACCCCAGGAACCAGGGATGGTCAGGGAATTCGATGATCTCCACCAGTTCGCCGTTGGGGGAGGTGCCGGTGATGGCCAGGCCGGCCTGCTTCAACGGCTCCCGGTAGTCGTTGTTGAACTCATAGCGGTGGCGATGCCGTTCCATGGTGTTGGCGTCGCCGTAAGCGGCCCCGGCCAGGGAGCTCGCCAACAGGACGCAGGGGTAGCTCCCCAGGCGCATAGTGCCGCCTTTGTCCGCGGCCCGGTCCCGCCGGATAATGGCGTCCTTGCGGTAATCATACCACTCCCGCATCAGATAAATGACGGGGTGCTCCGTTTGGGGGTCGAATTCTTCGCTGGTGGCCCCATTGATGCCGGCCACGTGGCGGGCAATCTCGATGACCGCCAGTTGCATGCCGAAGCAGATGCCGAAGTAGGGCACTTTCTGCTCCCGGGCATAGCGGATGGCCAGGATCTTACCCTCCACGCCCCGGACCCCGAAGCCCCCGGGCACCAGAACCCCGTGGAGGTGGCCCAAGAGACCTTCGGGCCCTTCCCGCTCCACCCGTTCCGAGTCGATGTAGGTGAGGGCCACCTGGGCCTCGTTGGCCAGGCCGCCGTGCACCAGGGCCTCGTGCAGGCTCTTGTAGGATTCCCGCAGGTCCACGTACTTGCCGACGATGCCGATTTCCACCCGGTCTTTGGGATTCTTGATCCGGGTCCCCAGCTCTTCCCAGACTTCCAGGCGGGGGGCCCGGGTCCAGATATTGAGGGTCTCGATGAGGCGGTCATCCAGGCCCTCCTGGTGCAGCAGCAGGGGAATCTCGTAAATGTTGTCCACATCCTGGGCGGTAATCACCGAGGTGGGCTCCACGTTGCAGAACAGGGCGATCTTGGCCTTGATATCCGGGCTGAGGACCTTTTCGGTGCGGCACAGGAGGATATTGGGCTGGATGCCGATGGAGCGCAACTCCTTGACGCTGTGCTGGGTGGGCTTGGTCTTGACCTCCCCGGCGCTCTTGATGAAGGGCACCAGGGTCAGGTGGATGTAGCAGACGTTTTCTTTGCCCAGGTCCCCCTTGAGCTGGCGGATGGCCTCCAGGAAGGGCAGGCTCTCGATATCCCCCACGG
>CAYNMI010000355.1:0-2569 GCA_964398095.1 uncultured Desulfobacca sp. | reverse complement strand
GCAGATATCGTGGAGCACCTGGTCATAGGCCCGCTGCAGGAAGGTGGAATAGATGACGGCCACGGGCCGCATCCCTTCCACCGCCAGGCCCCCGGCAAAGGTCACCGCGTGCTGTTCACAGATGCCCACGTCAAAGAAGCGGGTGGGAAACGTCTTGCGAAAATCCACCAGGCCGGTGCCATCGGGCATGGCCGCGGTGATGGCCACAATTTTGGGGTCCTGCCGGGCCAGGCGCACCAGGGTGTCGCCGAACACCTCCGTGTAGCTCGGCACCTCGCTGACGCTCTTCTTGGGCTCGCCGGTATCGGGGTTAAACTTCCCCAGCCCGTGAAAGCCGGTGGGATCGGTCTCCGCGGGCTGGTAGCCCTTGCCCTTGGTGGTGAGCACGTGCACCAGGATCGGCCCATTTAAGTTCTTGACATTATTAAAGGTCTCGATCAGATGGTCCAGACGGTGCCCGTTCACCGGCCCCAGATAGGTGAATTTCAGGGCCTCGAAGAGCATGCCCGGGGTGAAAAAGGCCTTGAAGGAATCTTCGCTCCGCTTGGCCCAGGCCACCAGATCATCGCCGATGGCCGGGAAGGAGCGCAGCAGATTCTCCACCTGCTTTTTCAGAAAGATCATGGTGGGGCGGGTGAGTTGCCGGCTCAAAAAGGACGACAAGGCCCCCACATTAGGGGCAATGGACATGCCGTTGTCGTTTAGGACCACGATGAGGTCTTTGTTCAGATCGCCCGCGTTGTTCAGGCCTTCAAAGGCGATCCCCGCGGTCATGGAGCCGTCGCCGATGACCGCGATGACCCGGTGGCGTTCCCGCTTCAGGCAGAGGGCGCTGGCCATCCCCAGGGCCGCCGAAATGGAGGTGGAGCTGTGGCCGGTGTCAAAGGCGTCGTACAGACTCTCGCCGCGTTTGGGAAAACCGCTGAGGCCGCCGTGCTGCCGCAGGGTGTGGAACCGGTCCTGGCGCCCGGTGAGCAATTTGTGGGCGTACGCCTGATGCCCCACGTCCCAGACGATCTTGTCCCGGGGGCAGTCAAACACGTAGTGCAGGGCGATGGCGAGTTCCACCACTCCCAGGCTGGGGGCCAGGTGACCCCCGGTCCGGGCCACGGTGGAGATGATCTTGGCCCGTATTTCGTTGGCCAACTGCGGCAGAAATTCCGGCGGCAGCTTCTTTAATTCCTGCGGATTATTAACGGCATCCAGCAATAGGCGGGCCGCAGCTTCCGGCCGGTAGCCCTGGCGCTTATCCATGTGCATCTGACCTCTCAAAGGCGTTTCATATTTAACTTAATACTTAACAGCCCTGAATACAAGTAGTCAAAATATTCGTAACCTCGCCCCGTTCTCCAAGCGGCCCCGCCGGTTAAGCGCGCCGCACCAGCAGATAACGGGCCAGTTCCCGCAACGGTTCGGCCCGGTCCTGAAAAGTTTCCAGCGCCGCGCTGGCATCCTCCACCAGGCGTTGGGCCCATTTCCGGGTGGCCTCAACTCCCAGCACCGCGGGATACGTGGCTTTGCCGTGCTTGGCGTCCATCCCGGGCTCCTTGCCCATCTCCGCGGCCTCCCCTTCTACATCTAATAGATCATCGGTAACCTGAAACGCTAGCCCAAATCTTTCTCCATACCGGGTCAGGAAGGTCACTTCCGCCCGGCTCCCCCCCCCAACCAGGGCCCCGGACCGGACCGCCGCGGTGAGCAAGGCCCCGGTCTTGTGCCGGTGAATGGTCTCCAGTTCCTTCAGAGTGACCCGGCGGCCTTCCGCCAGCAGGTCCAGCATCTGGCCTCCCACCATGCCCTGATAACCCGCGGCGTCGGCCACCAAGCGCAATATTTCCAGCAAGACCGCCTCCCGGCCGTCAAACCGGTCAGCCGCCCCGGCCATGGTGTAAAACGCCGCAGTGAGCAGGCCGTCTCCCGCCAAAATGGCGGTGGCCTCGTCAAACCGCTTGTGGCAGGTGGGTTGGCCCCGGCGCAGATCATCATCGTCCATGGCCGGCAGGTCGTCATGGATCAAAGAATAGGTATGGATCATCTCCAGGGCGCAGGCCACCGGCAGGGCTTCCCCCGGGTCGCCCCCCACCGCCTCCGCCGCGGCCAGGCACAGAATGGGGCGCAGCCGTTTGCCGCCGGCGAACAGGCTGTAGTGCATGGCCTCGTTCACCCGGAAGGCCGGCCCCCGCACCTTCGGCAAATATCCTCCCAGGGCCCGGTTGACCAGCCCCCGCCGTTCCTCCAGGTAGGCCTTGAGATCCACGCTTTCCCTCTGTTTGCAAAAATCACGCGGTAAGCAAACAATTGCCGAATATTTACCCCCCTTTGGAAAAGGGGGGAAGGGGGGATTTATAGGAGCCCACTAAAATCCCCCTAAATCCCCCTTTAAAAAGGGGGACTTAAAAGACCCGTCATACTAGAATTGGCTTGCTCTAGGCCATGAACATGATGGCTCGCGACCTTAGGAGGCGCCACCATTTTCCCCCTCCGGGAACGGCCGGGTAAAAAACCGGCCCGCGTCATCCTTGAGGAGCAGTTCCACCCGCTTTTCCACTTCGTCCAATTTCTGGTGGCA
>CAYNMI010000354.1:0-2571 GCA_964398095.1 uncultured Desulfobacca sp. | reverse complement strand
TCAGGCGGGCCTGGGAAGCGATCCAGGCATAGTCGTAGGCGGTGTGGTCCGTCACCAGGAGCACCAGGTCGGCCTCCTGCACCTGCTTTTCCTCCAAAGGCGCGGACACCATGTCGAAATGGGGGTAATGGCGCATCCCGGAACATCTGGGGATATGCGGGTCGTTATAGCTGACCTCAGCCCCCTCCTGTTTCAGAAGGTCCATGATCTTGAGGGCCGGAGATTCCCGGGGATCATCCACGTCCTTCTTGTAGGCGATCCCCAAAACCAGAATCTTGGCGCCGTTCAACGCTTTGTTATGGTCACTCAGGGCCTTGATCACCCGCTGGATCACGAAATAGGGCATCGCGCTGTTGATATCCCCGGCCAGTTCGATGAAACGGGTGGAGAAATCGTATTCCCGGGCCTTCCAGGTCAGGTAAAAGGGATCGATGGGGATGCAGTGCCCCCCCAGGCCCGGCCCCGGATAAAAGGCCTGGAACCCGAAGGGCTTGGTCTTGGAGGCCTCGATAATCTCAAAGATATCCAGCCCCATCCTCAGGCACAGCATCTTGAGTTCATTGACCAGGGCAATGTTCACCGCCCGGTAAATGTTCTCCAACAGCTTGCTCATCTCCGAGGCCTGGGTGGAGGACACCGGAATCACCCGCTCGATCACCTGGGAGTAGAGCGCCACCCCGTGCTCCAGACACGCCGGGGTCACGCCCCCCACTACCTTGGGTATGGTGCTCACGTGGTACTGGGGGTTGCCCGGATCTTCCCGTTCCGGCGAGAAGACCAGGTAAAAATCTTCCCCCACCTGGAAATTAGCGCCCAGGATGGGCAACAGCATTTCCGCGGTGGTGCCGGGGTAAGTGGTGGATTCCAGGGAGATCAGTTGACCGGGACGCAGACAGGCGGCAACCTGACGCGTGGTGTTCTCGACATAGCGCAGGTCCGGCTCCCGCTTGGCGGTCAGCGGCGTGGGCACGCAGATAATCAGGACATCCGGTTCCCCCAAACGTCCCAGGTCGTGGGTGGCCGCAAACTGCCCCCGGCCCTCCTGCGGCTGGAGCAAACCCGCCAGCCGGGAAGATGGGATATGCTTGATATAGGACTCACCCCGATTCAGGCGTTCCACCTTGTTGGCATCCGTATCAAACCCTAGAACCCGGAACCCCACCTCGCAGAAGCGCATTACCAGGGGCAGCCCCACATAGCCCAAGCCGATAACCCCCACTAAGGCCTGCTTATCCTTGATTTTTTCCAGTAAATCCATAACCTTCCCCATCCTCACCCCAGAATTGCGCTCACCCCTTAGCGGCGCGGCAAGCCATGATAATCAAAATACCATTGGATAAAGCGCGGAATCCCCACCTCAATGGGGGTCACCGGCTGAAAACCCAGCTTGGTCCTGGCCCGGTCAATATCCGCAAAGGTGGCCGGCACATCTCCGGGTTGGATGGGCAAGAGCTCCTGCTCCGCCTTAATGTCCAACTCACTCTCCAGGATGCCGATCACCTTGAGGAGTTCTTCCGCCCGGTGATTGCCCAGGTTGATGATCTCATAGCGGTCCAGGCCCGGAGCCATCAAAGCCGCGATCACTCCCTGGACAATGTCGTCAATGTAGGTGAAATCCCGTTGCATCTTGCCGTAATTAAAAACCTTAATGGGTTTCCCCGCCAGCATCGCCTGGGTGAACAGCCACATGGCCATATCCGGCCGGCCCCAGGGCCCGTACACCGTAAAGAACCTCAACCCCACGCTGGGGATGCCGAACAGGTGCGCGTAGGCGTGGGCCATCAGCTCGTTGGCCTTTTTCGTGGCCGCATAGAGACTGATGGGCGTATCCACCCTCTGGGTTTCGCTGAAGGGCATTTCCGTCAACCCCGCATAAACACTGGAACTGGAGGCATAGACCAGGCGTTCCGGCGAAAAGCGTTTGGCCATTTCCAGGAGATTGAGGAACCCCTCCAGGTTGGACTTCTGGTAGGCAAAGGGGTTGACCAGGGAGTACCGCACCCCGGCCTGGGCCGCCAGATGGCAAATTTTCTGGGGCCGGTAATCGTTAAACAGGGCCTCCAGGGCCGGCAGGTCCGCCAAGTCCGCGGCCACGGACACAAATTGGGGATGCCGCCGCAGTTCCCGGTCCCGGTCATGCTTTAAGGCCGGGGAGTAGTAATCGTTGAAGTTGTCCAGCCCCACCACCCGGGCCCCGTGGCTCAGCAAGGCCCGGGCCACGTGAAATCCGATGAACCCGGCGCTGCCGGTCACCAGAAAGGTATGCTGCTTTATTTCAGAAACCCAATCCGCCACAGGGAACTCCCTTATAAAAATGATCAACTGTTTCGAAATTTTTTTTGGTGGCGCCGGTATCTTACCGGTGCAGGTGCACAGGTTGAAAACCTGTGCCACCAATACTCTTCATCCTTTACGGGTGCGCCAACCACCCATGTATGACTGGAGCCGGTGCGCCTTGTTCCCCAAACATGAATCAAATGGTCCTTAACCTGCTCTGGCCGTCAGCCGAGTCACCCACGCCCTTTCTACCAGTATTCCTTCTGATGTTCCCGATAATACGCCACGGTGCGC
>CAYNMI010000353.1:0-2589 GCA_964398095.1 uncultured Desulfobacca sp. | reverse complement strand
CATCAACATCCCAAATGCCAAGTGAACATAAAGCCCCAATTGCGGAACCTATATTTGGTGCAAACATCAGAGATGCCATTCGCATAACAAGGGAATGGTGGTCGTCTCGTGATTGAGGGCGACAACCCAAAAGTGGAATTTACAAGACTTCTTGCCAGAATAATCATTTCGTTCTCTGTTCTGGCGGCGGCTTTGTATGTAGTCTTATCAGGAAATTATCCCCCTGAAAGAACAAATTGGGCTAGTATTGCAATAGGTACTGTAATTGGATATTGGCTCCGATAAAAAATGCTTATATAAAAAAGGCCTCAGGCCGCTTTGTTATATAAGCATTTTCAAAATTAAAATTGCCAAGGCCGAAAAAGATTGCACCGAAATGTGAATTTTTTTATAATGATTAATTGATATGACTACCATCGTTGTAATCATCCATGTGATCGTATCCATCGCCTTGATCTGTATCGTGCTCTTGCAGCACGGCAAGGGGGCGGGCATCGGCGCCGCGTTCGGCGGGTCCAGCCAGACGGTTTTCGGCTCCACCGGGGCGGCCCCCTTTCTGGCCAAACTCACTGCGGCGGTGGCCATTCTCTTTATGTGCACCTCCCTGGGATTGACCTTCCTGGGCCGGCAGCAAGCCCCCTCGGTGATGCAGGGGACGGGAAAACCCGCGGCCACCCAACCGGCCCATCCGGCCCCGGCCAAGCCGGCTCCGGCCGCGCCCCAAAGCAAGTGATCATCCCTGTGCCGAAGTGGTGGAACCTGGTAGACACGCCATCTTGAGGGGGTGGTGGGGAATACCCGTGCGGGTTCAAATCCCGCCTTCGGCACCATATCAATAAATTAGGCGTAATCCCCATGGATTACGCCTTTTATTCTGGTCTTCGGTCCCGGTTTGTCTCCGCTAACCTCAGTGATGAGTCCCGGCCGCACCTGAGTGGCTACCGGGCTCCCCGGTACCTCCCACAACGCCCCTGACCGTCCTGGACGTGAGACTGCCTTCAGCGGGAAAATTCCGGTTAAAGGGCCGCCAGCCACTCCTGGCCCCGGAGGTTCAACTCCTTCAGGATGGTCAACACCCGGCGGGCCTGGTCCGGGGTCATATAGCCCGTGCCGCAGGCCGGGGTGAGGAGCGCGGCGCCCAGGATGTCCTTGAGGCCCAGGTGCAGGTCCTGAGCCAGCCGGGTAGCCTGGTCCTGAAAACGCGGCCACAGGGTGTCCGCGGTTTCCTTCTGGAATTCTTCGGGGTCCAGGGTGGGCACCAGGCCCCAGGCCAGCCAGCCGCCCCGGGCCAGAAAGGGCGCCAAGGCCTGGGCATACAGGCGGAGATTCTCAAAATAGCCGTAGGAATCGAAGCTGAGGATGTCGATGGGGGCATTGAGCAGCAGGGACCAGTCGGTGTTGCCGCAGCAGTGGATTCCCAGGGTGACCGGGCCGGCGGCGGCTGAGGGGCCGACCGGTGAGACGTGAGGTGAGGGCGGGTACCTGTTTCCACGGAGGAGGGGGGGGCACCAAGGGAGCTGAACATATCACACAGGACCATTGACGATGAGGGTAGGCCTGAGCTTTGGGCACGATAACCGTGGAACTTTACTTCACCTCCATTGGGCGCAGGGACAGCGGGAGCCGAAAAACTACGGCGGGGCCAGCCGACGAAGTGCACATATAGACAGAGTATCGAAGCATCTTGGCAGGACCCAACGTAGCGGGTAGAGGGCAGTAAGCTGGGCTTCCAACTCTGACAGGTCAAATTCGTTCTGTGCTCAATAGACCAGACAGGGTCAAAGCTGACCCTGTCTGGATAGGTCTTTGGGTCCTGTTAGTTCAGGGTCTTATGGCTCATTGAGCTTAGGCCTGCAACAGCCAGGCCAGCCTCTACCTCCTCGTAAGCCTATCTTTATTGCACTTTCTTAACGCCTGGCGGCTGCCAGGTGCCGTCCAGAATCGAGGGTGGCTTGGTATTGGGCCAGTACATCCGCAGCGTCAGCGCGAAAGGCCCTGCCGGTGCGGGCAGCCAGTTGGCTTGCTTGTCCTTAGCCGGCGACTCATGCTGGAAATACAGCGTCAGGGACCCGTCTTTGTTGTATTTCAGCTTGTTCCGGGGGCTCACAGTGAGCTTGTTCAGGGAGTTAGGGTAGAACCACAGGCCCGTGGGGGTGTTCTCGTACATCGTGATGGACCAGAAGGCCTGGGGGTTGACCGGCGGCAGTTGCCCCTTGGGGAAGGTCAGGGTGTACTTGTTGGCGCCCGAGAGCTTCTGCCCTGTACTATCAACGTAGGTCGTTGGATACACGGACACGTGAGGCAGTTGCGCAGGCCAGCCTCGCAAGGCCCAGGCGCCGCGGTTGAGATAGTTGGTGCCATAGCGGCCACCCGCCTTCACCCGCCAACCGTTCATCTCCTTGCCCAGAGATTCCCAGGCGGCGTTCATGCGCTTGACCGCCATCTCAGGCACATCCTTCAGGGCCGCCTGCACCGCGGGATCGAGTTTGCTGGGGTCAAAGGGCTTTCCCGGGATGATGCCGATCTTGGCCATCCGGGCCAGCAAGGGCGCGTCTTCCGGGGCCGGGGGCGCCGCGCTCCCCATTAACT
>CAYNMI010000352.1:0-2598 GCA_964398095.1 uncultured Desulfobacca sp. | reverse complement strand
CCTTAAGCGCCACGGAATCATAGCCCTGGATCAGGGGATAGAGGAATTCGTGAATGCTGATGGGGGTCTGGGAAGTGTAGCGCTTATGAAAATCCTCCCGTTCCAGCATCCGGGCCACAGTGTAGTGAGCCGCCAGCCGGATGAGGTCCTGGGCGGCCATGTTCTTCATCCATTGGCTGTTAAAGCTGATGGTGGTTTTTTCCGGGTCCAGGACCTTGAAGATCTGGCGCTCGTAGGTGGCGGCGTTGGCTTTGACCTGTTCTTCGGTTAAGGGCGGCCGGGTCTCGCTCTTGCCGGAGGGATCGCCGATGAGACCGGTGAAATCACCGATGAGAAAGATGACCTGGTGCCCCAGGTCCTGGAAATTTTTGAGCTTTTGGATGAGCACGGTGTGGCCCAGGTGCAAATCCGGGGCGGTGGGGTCGAACCCGGCCTTGACCCGCAGGGGTGTGCCGGAGGCCCGGGCTTTTTCCAGGCGGGCAGCCAGTTCTTCTTCCCGAATGATGTCGTGGCAGCCTTGTTTGATGATGGCCAATTGTTCCGGTACCGGTTTCACGGATACGGCTCTCCCCTCAATTTAATGCCAAAAACCCTTTAATTCTGTCAGATTATTCCGTCCAGGGCAAGACAAAGGCGGGCCCGGAGGCCCGCCCCACCGTTTTAAGGGTGATAGGTTGCCGAAAGGTCATCCGGCCCCTGGCCCCTGACCCCTGCGGTTAAAACCCGAGCCAGCGGACTTCCCGGCCTTTGCGGGGCGGGGGCGGGGGTTCTTTGGCGGCGTAGCCCAGGGGGGTGATGGCCAGAAGTTGCCGGTCGGTTTTGCCCAGGAATTTCAGGATTTCCTTTTCCAGGAAGTGGGCCCCGGTCATCCAGCAGGTGCCCAGGCCCTCGGCGTGGGCCGCCAGGAGCATATTCTGGAACAAGGCGGCGCCGCTTTCGATGTTGGCCAGATTGGTGGGGTCCTCGGAGCGCTTGCCGATGGTCACCGCAATGACTAGGGGCGCGCCCCCCAGGTTTTTGAAAAACTTCATCACCAGTTCCTGGCCTTGTTCCGGCACCTGGTTCTTTTTCAGAATGGGCACCAGAAATTTAATGGCCCCGCTGACCAGTTCCACGAAATCATCCCGGACCTTCCCGGCCATGAGGGTGATATCCCAGTCCTGGAGGTTCATGCCGGAGGGGGCCCAGAGCGCGGCGTCGATCACTTTTTCCAGGACCTCCCGGGGCGGCATCTCGGGTTTATAGAAGCGGTGACTGCGGCGGTTGTGAATGGCTGCGTAGATGTCCATGGTTACCTCTTTCTGGCGAATTTTTTAAGCTGAACTGCCTTTAAACGAGATTTTTCCGGATAAGGTTTGATGCACGGGGCAGTTGTGCGCGGCCTGGAGCAATTCCTGGCGCTGTTGTTGACTCAGAGGGCCCTGGAACTCGAAGGCATAGCGAAAAACGGCTGCGGCCGGATTTTGCTTATCCAGGGTGACGGTGGCCGTGACCTTGTCAAGGGGAATATCATGCTGCCCGGCATACACCCGGAGCCAGATATTTAAACAACAGCCCAAGGAGGCTTCCAGGAGTTCATGGGGGTTAAAGCCGGTGTCGCCGCCGCCCTTTTCCTTGGGCGCGTCGGCGCGGCCGGTGTGGTTGCCGTTGGTAAAGTCGGTGGCAAAAGGAGTTCCGTTACTGGCGCATTTTATCATGCAGGGTTCCTTAATCGGGGATGCCAGGTCTTCTCCGGGGTCTGACTTAAAGCATCGAGGCCTCACGGAATTCCTGGGTTGAAGGTTCATTAGGGGTTTGCTGGGCCGCCAAATTCCGGTAAAACCGGGCTTCGGAGTATTTGCCCCGCTTGTCGCAGCCCTGGGCGTAGATGGCGCATTTGGCGGTGAGCGTCCGCCGGGCCGCTTGCGCGTAGGGCTCGGGCAGGTCCGGGTTGGCCAGCAGCTTGACCAGGGCTTGGATGCGGAAGCGGTCGAGGCCCCATTGGGCGGAGAGCTGGTCCGCATGGCCGCCCCGCTTGATGATCAGGGGTTCTTCCACCAGGCCCACCTCAAAGCGCCAAGTCAGGCGCAGCCAGAGGTCGTAATCTTCGGCCGCGGGCAGGTCTTCGTCAAAGCCGCCATGCTCTACCAGCAGCCGCCGGTGCAGGATGACCGCGGAAGGGCTCACCATACAACGCGCGAGCGACGGCAGGAAAATTTTTCCTGCCACTTTCCGGTGGCTCAGCGGCTTATTCACTTTAACGCCTCGGCGCACCCAGGTTTCGTCGGTCTGGCACATAAGCAGCCCCGGCCGCTTTTCCAGATAAGCCATTTGCCGGGCGAGTTTTTCGGGCAGCCAGAGGTCGTCGGAATCGAGGAAGGCCAGCCACTCGCCCCGGGCCGCGGCGATCCCTGAGTTGCGGGCCGCGGCCACACCCCGGCGCGCCGGGTGGCGCAGGACTTTGAGGTCCTCAAATTGCGCCAGGGTCGCGGGGGTTTCGTCCGTGGAGCCGTCATCCACCACCAGGATTTCGAAATCCCGGAAGGTTTGGGCGCCAGCGGTGGCCAGGGCTTCGGCCAGCAAGGCGGCCCGGTTATAGGTGGGGATGATGACGCTGAC
>CAYNMI010000351.1:0-2607 GCA_964398095.1 uncultured Desulfobacca sp. | reverse complement strand
GTTTTTGCCATATTCATCAGAGTATGGACGATTTGATCCAGAAGAGCAAAATGGGCCGGGTGCTCGGGGCCCGGACCGGCTGCTGCTTTCAGCGGTGCGTGGGTATGGACGCTTTAAATGCCCTCTCCATCGTAACCTATAATATCGATGCCAGCTATGAGACGCAGTACCGCGCCCGGTTCTTGAAATATCTGGCCTACGTCCAGGAAAACGACCTCACCTGCGACGGCGCCATGACCGATCCCAAGGGGGACCGGGGTTATCCTCCGCACCAGCAAAGCGATCCCGACATGTTTCTGCATGTCATCGAGGAAAACGAGGCCGGAATTGTGGTGCGTGGTGCCAAAGCCCACCAAACCGGCGCGGTGAATTCCCATGAAATCATCGTGATGCCCACCATGGCCATGCGGGAGGCCGATAAGGATTACGCCATCTCCTTTGCGCTGCCCAGCGACACCGCGGGAATCATCTATATCATCGGCCGGCAGTCCTCGGAGACCAGAAAGCTGGAAGAGGGCACGATTGACAGAGGCAACCAGCTCTTCGGCGGACACGAGGCACTGGTGGTCTTCGATGACGTCTTTGTCCCCTGGGAGCGGGTATTCATGTACAAAGAATATGAATTCGCCGGCCAACTGGTAGAGAAATTCGCGTCCTACCATCGCCAGAGCTATGCTTGCAAGGTGGGCGTAGGAGACGTGCTCATCGGGGCCGCCCAAACCATTGCGGAATATAACGGCACGGCCAAAGCCTCGCACATCAAGGACAAGATCACGGAAATGAATCATCTCAACGAGACCCTCTATTGCGGGTGTCTCGCCTGTGCCTCCGAGGGCCACCGGGAGCCCTGTGGCACTTATTGTGTGGATACGCTGCTCGCCAATGTACACAAGCAGAACGTGACCCGCTTTCCTTATGAGATTTCCCGACTGGCTCAGGATATTGCCGGGGGCCTCATGGTGACGCTGCCCTCGGAGGCGGATTTCAGGTCTCCCGAGGTCGGCGCCTGGCTGGAGAAATATCTGCAAGCCAGTCCGCACGTCCCCGCGGAGAACCGGCTGCGCATCCTGAGGCTGATCGAGAATCTCACCTTAGGCCCGGGGGCCGTGGGCTATCTCACCGAATCCATGCACGGCGCCGGCTCTCCCCAAGCCCAAAAAATTATGATTTCTCGGCAAGTGGATATGCATCAAAAGCAGCAGAGCGCCAAAAGACTCTGCGGCATCAAAGAGGATGAATCCAGTTAAATTTTTCAAGATAAGGAGAACATCAATGGCGTCTGCGCAAAAATCCTACAGACTTTTGGTGGCCGGAGAGTGGATCGACGACACCTCAACCATGCCGGTTAAGGACAAATACACCGGTGAGACCATCGCCATCGTGCCAGTGGCCTCGCAGGCAACCGTAGAAAAAGCCGTAGCCGGCGCCGAGGCCGCATTCGCGTCCTATTCCAAGGTCCCCGCCCATAAGAGATTTAAGATTTTGGCCAAAACGGCCGAGCTCCTGGAAAAATACCAGGAAGAGCTGGCCACCTTGATTTGCCGGGAGGCCGGCAAGGCCTGGAAGTATTCTTTGGGAGAGGTCTCCCGGGCTATTGAGACCTTCCAGTTCTCCGCCGAGGAAGCCAAACGGATCCATGGCGAAACGGTGCCCATGGACGCCAGTAGCGCCGGGGAGGGCCGGATGGGGTTTTATCTGCGCAGCCCCGTGGGGGTCGTGGCCGCGATCACGCCCTTCAACTTTCCCTTGAACCTGGTGGCCCATAAAGTGGGACCCGGCCTGGCGGCGGGCAATACCATCGTGCTGAAACCCGCGTCTGCCACGCCGTTGACGGCCATCCGTCTCGGGGAGATTTTAGAGGAGGCCGGACTCCCGGCCGGCGCCTTCAATGTCGTGGTGGGTCCCGGAGGTACGGTGGGCGACTGGCTGGTGGCCAATCCCCGGGTGCGGAAAGTCTCCTTTACGGGCAGCCCGCCGGTGGGGGAGGCGATAATTCGCCGGGCCGGGCTCAAGAAAGTCACCATGGAACTGGGAAACAATTCCGGCACCATTATCGAACCGGACGCCGACCTGGACGACGCGGTGCCCCGGTGCGTCATGAGCGCGTTTGCCAATTCCGGCCAGGTCTGTATCTCTTTGCAGCGATTGTATGTTCATAAGAAAATTGCCGCGGAGTTCACCAAGCGGTTCATCGATGCGACCGCCAAGCTCAAGGTGGGCAACCCCCTGGACCGGGATTGCGACGTCGGGCCGATGATCGATGAAACCGAGGCCCAACGCGCCGCGGCCTGGATTCAGGAGGCGGTGAAGGAGGGCGCCACCCTTCTGGCTGGCGGCCAACAGGAGGGCCGGGTCCTTTATCCCGCGGTCCTCACCAACGTGCGCCCCGATATGAAGGTCATGTGCACCGAAGCCTTCGCGCCTTTGGTGTCAATCTACGAGTATGAAACCTTCGAAGACGCCGTGAAGATGGTGGAAGAATCCCCGTATGGACTCCAGGCCGGCATTTATACCAACGACCTGCGCAAGGCCCTGCATGCCGTGGAGCAGATCAATACCGGCGGCGTTATGATCAACGATACCTCGATATTCCGGGTGGATCACATG
>CAYNMI010000350.1:0-2610 GCA_964398095.1 uncultured Desulfobacca sp. | reverse complement strand
TAGCGGCCTAAACGCTATGGGGAATCCCCTTCGTTTACGAAGGGGAGGATGTCAAGAGACATACTGCTTCTGTCAAAATCCCGCCAGATTTTCCCCCCAATGAAGAGGCATTAGTCGGTTATTTTTCTTGCAATTATGCATTTAAAATGCATAATTGTTATCAAAAAAGCAATTTTATGGCCTGGCATTACCTCAAACGCTCCCTGGAACCAGTACTCAGCCGGGCGGCATCGGAGTTTCCTGCGGTAGTCCTGACTGGGCCCCGCCAGTCTGGCAAGACTACCTTACTCCAGCATCTCTTCGGCGAGACCCACGGCTATATCTCCCTGGAGCTCCCGGACGTCCGGGCCGCGGCTGCGGCAGACCCCCGGGGCTTTCTCGAGATGCACCCACCGCCGGTGATCCTGGACGAAGTCCAGTATGCCCCTGAACTTTTGCCGTACCTTAAGGAGGCCATCGACGCTCGCCGTCAAGGACGAGGGCTTTACCTGTTGACCGGTTCCCAGAACCTTCTCCTCATGGCTCGGGTGACCGAGTCTCTGGCCGGGCGGGCGGCCATCCTCAGGCTCTTGCCCCTGTCTCAGCGGGAAAGCCGGGGAGAGCCCGAGAAGCCGCTTCCCTGGGAGCGGTCCTTGAGTCAACCCCCTTTAAGGGGGCCTGCACCGATAGACCTTTGGAAGAGTTTCCTTAGAGGCGGCTACCCGGAACTGGTCGTCGAGCCGGACCGGGATATGCGGCTCTGGCATGCCAGTTACTTGCAGACCTATCTGGAGCGCGACGTACGCTCTCTGAGGCAAATTGGCGATCTCACCCTCTTCCAGAATTTCCTGCGGGCCTTAGCCGCCAGGAGCGCCCAGCTCCTCAACCTCAGCGACCTGGCCAGGGATCTCGGCGTAGCCCTCAATACCGCCAAAGCCTGGCTGGCGGTCTTGGAGGCTACCTTCCAAGTGATCATCGTGCGGCCGTACTTTGCCAATGTGGGCAAGCGCCTGGTCAAGACGCCCAAGGTCTATTTCCTGGACGTGGGCACCCTCTGCCACCTGACCGGCCTCAGGGACCCGGAGCACGCCGCCGCCGGGCCCATGGGCGGGGCCATCTTCGAAACCGCGGTGCTCTCGGAGATCGTTAAGACCCTCAGCCATCGGGGCCAGGATCCCCAGGTGTACTTTTGGCGCACCGCCGCCGGGGCGGAAGTGGATATCGTGGTGGCTGAGGGCGGGCGGCTGATCCCCCTGGAGGTAAAACTCTCCGCGACGCCCCGGCCGGCCATGGCCCGTAACCTCACGGCCTTCCAGAAGGACCTGGAGGAGGTTGCCGCCCCCGGCTATGTCATACATCCCGGCAACGTGCGGCTGCCATTGGCGCCGGCTGTGGTCGCGCTGCCTTTCAGCGAACTCTGATCGACACGAGCCGGTGCTTTACTGAACTCCGTGAGGACTTAAGGCGCGTTCCAAACCAAAAGCCGCCTAACGGAGGTGTCCCGCAATCCAGGCCACACGGCCAGCCACCATGGCTCGCAAACTCATAATCCGGATATATCCCTGAGAGAGTGGCGGCCCCGGCGGTGGGCCTCACCCGGGTACGCCTGAGCGAGAGCATTCAGGGTAAACGAGCCATCGCCCTGGATACGGCCTTTCACCCGGCGCGGTGCTTCGGCACCTGCCTTCCTGGCATCCGGCGTAAAGGATGATGGAGCACTTTTATAACCCGCCCCATTGGGTAGCAGTTATTTTTCGCTTCATGATGGCTTCCACCTCTTCTATCATGAGGCGCAGTTGTGAAACTGAATATTCAGTATGAGATGGGATAGCTAAACGGGATTGTTGAAAGACCATAAATTGATGGCGAGTCCCGGAATAAGGACCTTCAAATCCAAGTCGGCGCACCACATCAACTACCTGTTTTTCCGCATTATTTCTTTAGTAGCATTCCCTCAAAAAGCGGTTTCCAGTCTGTCTCCAGGATTGTCGCTCTCAGGTAACCCCTTGTCTTTTTAGGGGAAATCAAATAAAATTCAAGTTCGATATTCCCCTGGCAGTAACCTCCGGACTTAACGTCTCTTACCCTGATGCATTGCCAAAGCGTGCCATGATGGATTTCAAAACCTTGCTTCGAAAGCATCAGGCCTTGCTCGCCGAGAACCAGGCATTGAAAGAAGAGAACCTATCCTTGAAGGCCCGGCTGGGTCTGGCCGAACCCCCGGAAAGCGGGCCTTCTCAGGAAGGGGTTCAGCAGGATGCCTCCCCATCGGAACCGTCGTTTCACCTCGAAGCTAGGGCGAATCCCACGGCAAAGATCCGAGTCTTTATGTCCTTGTTCAAGGGGCGGGACGATCTGTATGCGAAAAGATGGGAGAGTAGAGAAGGCAGGTCCGGATACGCGCCGGTCTGCCTGAATGAATGGAAACCTGGATTTTGCGGCAAGCCTGAAGTCAAGTGCGCTTCCTGCGGGCATAGATCATATGCCGCCCTGGATGAAAAGGTCATAGAAGCACATCTGAGGGGCAACCTCGTTGCCGGCGTCTATCACCTGCGCCAGGATGAAAAGTGCCACTTCCTGGCCATCGACTTCGATAAAGATGGCTGGCAGCAGGATGTGTCCACTCTCAAA
>CAYNMI010000349.1:0-2610 GCA_964398095.1 uncultured Desulfobacca sp. | reverse complement strand
GGGGCTTGCGGTTCCGGTATTCCACCCCCACCTGGGTTTTGCCGTCGGGGGACAGGTAGGGGACCAGGTGTTGCAGCCGGGCCGCGATCAACTGCCGGGCCAGCTTATGGGCCAACCAGATGGGCAACGGCATCAAGACCTCGGTCTGCCGACAGGCGTAGCCAAAGACCGTGGCCTGCTGCCGCACGTGGATACGGTCGATCTCCTTTTCCGACAGCCGATTTTCATTGAAAAAGAGGTCGGCGTCGGGGGGATACTCCTGGAGGCTGGTCAGGATGCTGCAGGTCCGGGCGTCAAAGTCAGGCTGCAAATAGCCCGCCTGGCCAATCACCTTGCGGGCTAAATTGGGAATATCCGCCTTGATTTCGGAGGCAAACCGGGCCGCGATGAACAGAATGGAGGTGGAGATGGCGCACTCGGCCCGCACCCGGGCATAGGGGTCCTGGGCCAGGAAGTGGTCCACAATGGCATCGCTGATCTGATCGCACAGCTTATCCGGGTGCCCCTCGGTCACGGACTCGGAAATGAACACAAAGTCTTTTCTCATCCGGGTGTCCTCTGTTCTTCAGTCTATTCGGAAGGCGCCGGGTCCTTGGCCGCGGCCGCGGGTTTCTTGGTGACTTCGTTCACCAGGAGAGGCAGGATCGCGGCCCCGCCCACCACCAGGCCGTCCAGCAGGCTCAGGGGGGTCAGGCCGAGAATGGTCCGGAACCAGGGCACCACCGCGGTGCAGACCTGCACCGCCAGGGAGCCCCCCAGGGCCAGGGTCAGGTAGCGGTTGGGAGGCAAACTGCCCGGCCCCAGCAGGCTGTGCTGCTCCGAGCGGCAACTGAGGGCGTGGAGGAGCTGCCCGGCGGTGAGGCCATGGAAGGCCAAAGTGCTGGCCTGGGCTCCCAAGCCATAGCGCATGACCCCATAACCGAAGGCTCCCAGGGCCCCGCCGGTGATGGCTGCGCCCTCGAAGCTCATCCGCTTGAAATCGGCCCCGGTAAAGATCGGCCGCTGGGGGTCCCGGGGCGGCAGCGCCATGATGTCGGGCTCCGGGGCTTCCATAGCCAGCGCCAATCCCGGGAAGATGTCGGAGATCAGGTTAATCCACAGCAACTGCATGGCGTTCAGGGGAGAACCCAGCCCCACGCTCAACGCCGTGAAGGTCAGCATGATCTCGCTTATATTGGTGGCCAGGAAAAAATGGACGGCTTTGCGAATGTTGTTATACGTGGTGCGGCCATCCCGGATGGCAATGATCATGGTGTCCAGGTTATCTTCTTCCAGCACCACGTCGGCGACTTCCCGGGCGATATCCGTGCCGGTGTTGCCCATGGCGATCCCCACATCCGCGGCCTTGAGGGCGGGACCGTCATTGATGCCGTCCCCGGTCATGGCCACCACCTGGCCCCCCTGCTGGAGAATCTGGACGATTTGGAGCTTGTGGGCGGGGCTGACCCGGGCGAACACGTGGGCCCGCTTGGCCAGGGCCTTCAGGGTTTCCGGGTCAATATCGGCCAGGTGGGTGGAGTCCAGGATTTCCAGGGGGTCGGTGCCGCTGAGGTTCAGTTCCTTGCCGATGGCATAGGCCGTGGGACTCTGGTCGCCGGTGATCATGATGGTCTCAATCCCGGCGTGGTGAAATGCGGCAATGGCTTCCTGCACCCCTTCCCGGATGGGGTCGGCCATGCCGATGATGCCCAGCCACACCAGACTGTTGGGCATCTCGCCATTCACCAGGTCGCCCCGGTCGGAGTAGGCCACGCCCAGAACCCGTTGGGCCAGGCCGGCCATGCGCTCATTTTCGGCCTCAATGTCCTGCCGGTCTTCTTCGGTAAGGGGCAGTAGCTGATTAGCCTTGAGGTGCACGCTGCACATGGCCAGGACATCCAGGGGGCTGCCCTTGACCGCCACCAGCTTGCCCCCCGCGGGCTCGTCGTGGAGGGTGCCCATGAACTGGCGGTTTTCCGAACGGTAGTTGATGCGCCGCACCGGATATTGTCCCCTGAAGGCGGCCACATCCAGGCCCACCTTGAGGGCCAGGTGCACCATCGCCGCCTCCGTGGGCGTCCCGCGCAACTGGTAGCTGCCGTTGCGCCGGTAAATCTCGGTCTCGTTGCACAGGACCGACATCATCAGGAGCCGCTGCAGTTCCAGGCAGGCGGAGGGAGAAACCTCTCCGGAGGAGGCTACGAAGCGCTCCCCCACCACCAGGAGGGACCGCATGCCCGCAAAAATCTCCACCACGACCATCTCATTGCGGGTGATGGTGCCCGTCTTGTCCAGGCAGATGGTCTGGAGGGACCCCAGGGTTTCCACCGCGTCCAGATGGCGGATCAAGACCTTGTGCCGCCGCATATCCCGGATGCCCAGGGCCAGGGTGGTGGTGGCCACCGTGGGCAGCCCTTCCGGCACCGCCGCGGCCGCCAGGCAGATGGAGGTCCGGAGCATGGCCAGCCAGCCCAGCCCCCGGATAAACCCCACCATAAACACCACTCCGCACACCCCGCAGCAAATCAGCACCAACTGGTCGCCCACCTGGCCCAACTGGCGCTGCATCGGGGTCTCCGGGCTGGTGGCCTCGCCCATCATGGTTTGAATCTTGCCGATCTCCGTGAAAGA
>CAYNMI010000348.1:0-2641 GCA_964398095.1 uncultured Desulfobacca sp. | reverse complement strand
GGCTGGTGGTCTCCATCCAGATTGTCCGGCTGGAATACTACGAATTTATGAGCAAGTTTTTCCATGGGGGTGGGGAGACCTTCAAACCCCTGGAACGGGGAGCGGCGCCATGAGAACCGTTGGTCCACATGAGGGGAATTTGATGCGTAGACAGATTTACCGTGGTATGGGAATCGGCCTGGCAACCCTGATCATCGGCTGCGTCTGGGTACTGGCGGCCTGGGCCCAGACCGGGGCCGCCCCGGCCTCTCCGGAGGTGGTTAAATGGGCCTTCATGGCCGCGGCCGTCGCCGCGGGCCTGGGGGTCCTGGGGGCCGGGGTGGCCGTTATGGGCGTGGGCGCTGCGGCCATGGGAGCCATCAGCGAAAAACCGGAACTCTTCGCCCGGGCCTTGATCTTCGTGGGCCTGGCCGAAGGTCTGGCCATTTACGGGCTCATCGTGGCCATCATGATCCTGGGCCGGGTTTAGGGGTGAGCAGTAAGCAGTGAGCAGTGAGCAGTTTTTGGTATTACTAATCACTAACCACTGACTACTGACTACTGGAGTTACGCCATCAAAGACCAGGGGTTTTTCGTCATCGCCGATGCCCGCACCCGGCTGGCCTTTGCCCTGGCCGGGATTCCCGGCGGCTCCGCGGACAATGCCGCCGAAGCCCGGCAACTGCTGGCCCAGGGCCGGGCCGACCCCGGAGTGGGGCTGGTGTTGATCACCGAACGGGTGGCCAAGGAGATCAGGAATGAAGTGGACGCCATCCGGCAGGAAGGGCGGCCGCCCCTGATCCTGGAGATTCCGGACCTTAAAGGGCCGCTCTCCGGCGGCCAGTCGCTCCTGGAGCGGCTCCGGGCCCTCATGGGGATACCGAAATGAACGGTGTCAAGGCAATTCTCGGAGGATTGGCCTATGCCCCTGTATGATCAGGTGGAGCTTCTTTGCCAGGCCGTCAATACCCAGGCCAGGGGCGAGGTGGAGAAGATCCTGGCCGGGGCCCGGCAAGAGGCGGACCGTCGCCGGAGCGAAGCCGAGACCCGCCGCCAGGAGACCCTTGCCAGGACCCGGGAGGGGGTGGAGGCCCAGGCCCGGCTCGACGCCCGGAACCGCATCGACCGGGCGGAACTGGAGGGCAAACGGCAAGTCTCCCAGACCAAGGAAACCTGTTTAGCTGAGGTGTTGGCTGGGGCTCAGGCCCGGCTCCAGGCCTTTCGGGAAACTCCCGGCTACCGGGACTGGCTGCGGCGGACCCTTTTGGTGACGCTCCAGCAGTTGGAAGGAGAGCAGTTCCGGGTTATGGCTAACCCCGAGGAAGAAAAATGGCTCACGCCGGACCTATTGGCAGAGGTGAGCCAGTCGCGGGGCTGCCGCCTGGACCTGGCCGCCGACCCGGACCTGCCCCCGGGCGGCTTCGTGGCGGTCCGGGCCGACGGCCGGGTGCGCGTTGATCAGACCTTTGCGGGCATCATGGACCGCAATCGGGAAACTCTCCGGGCCGAGACCGCCCGGAAGCTCTGGGGGAGCTAATGGCGGTATGAACATCCTGGTGCGACCGTTACGAGAGGCCGATCTCCCCCTGGCCCACCGCATCTTCCGCCTGGCCTTCGGCACGTTTAACGGCCTGGCGGACCCCCTGACTTTCGGCGGCGATATCGACAAAATCCGCACCCGTTGGCTGGCCGACCCCGCCGCGGCCTTCGGGGCGGAGGTGGGCGGTGAACTGGCGGGTTCCTGTTTCGTGACCCATTGGGGCAGTGTGGGCTATTTCGGGCCCCTGACGGTGGACCCTGACTGCTGGGATCAGGGCGTGGGCCAGAAGCTCCTTAAGCCCACCCTGGCCTTGTTAAAAACCTGGGGCTGCCGCCACACCGGCCTCTATACCTATTCGTGCAGCCCCAAACACCTGGCGCTGTACCAAAAATACGGGTTCTGGCCCCGGGACCTCACGGCCATCATGTCCCTGGAGGTCAGGCCGGTACATCCGGCAGGGAAGGTGAGCTTTTATTCCCAGGCGCCGCAGGGTGAGCGCCCCGGCCTGATTGCGGCCTGCGCCGGGCTCACCGACGCCATCTATGACGGACTGGACCTGCGCCGGGAGATCTTGGCCCTCCAGAGCCAGGGTTTGGGGGATACCGTGCTCATCTGGGACCATGCGGGCCTGGCCGGGTTCGCCGCGGTGCACTGCGGGGCCGGCTCCGAGGCCGGCAGCAACGCCGGCTTCATCAAGTTCGGCGCGGCCCGGCCCGGACCCCAGGCACCGGCGCATTTTGACCGGCTCCTCACCGCCTGCGAAGCCTATGCCGCAACCCGGGGCGCCGCGGCCCTCATGGCCGGGATGAGCCTGGCCCGCCAGCCCGCCTATGATCAGATGCGAGCCCGGGGCTTCCGCATCGACCTCGTGGGGGTATGTATGCACCAACCCAACGAACCGGGCTACCACCGGCCGGACGCGTTCGTGATTGATGATTGGCGGTAAAAGGATGATACGCCGGGTGCGCTTCACATAAAAAAAATCCCTCTTACGGGGTTGGGGGATGGGGTTTGGGGAAGTTTTTTGTAGCTGCAGGGGCCCTCGGCCCCTGACCCCCTTCCCCAAATAAACCATATGCCAAAAAAAGCCGAAGTCATCTGGGTGAGCGGGCCGGTGATGCG
>CAYNMI010000347.1:0-2663 GCA_964398095.1 uncultured Desulfobacca sp. | reverse complement strand
GGATCAGGACCGCCACCGGGCCGTTGTCCGTCTCATAGATCAGGGTCTTGACGATGTCGGCAGGCGTCACCTTGAGAAACGCCGTCACCTCCTCCACGGTGCGCACCTTGGGGGTAGGCACCGGCTCCGGGGCGCCGCCCGCGGGCGGCTGGGGCGGCTCCGGCTTGAGCGCCACCTCCGCCTTCTCCAGGTTGGCGGCATAGTCGCAGGCGGTGCAGGAGGCCAGCAGGTCCTCGCCCGTGTCGGCCAGGACCATGAATTCGTGGGAAAAGCTGCCGCCGATGGGGCCGGAATCCGCCTCCACCACCTTGAAATTGAGGCCGCAGCGGCTAAAAATACGGTTGTAGGCGTCGTACATCCGCTGGTAGCAGGCTTCGGCCCCGGCCTCATCCAGGTCAAAGCTGTAGGCGTCCTTCATGATGAATTCCCGCCCCCGGATCAGTCCGAAGCGGGGCCGGATTTCATCCCGGAACTTCACCTGAATCTGGTAAAGGTTGAGGGGCAACTGCCGGTAGGAATGCACTTCTTTGCGCACCAGGTCGGTAATGATCTCTTCGTGGGTCGGCCCGAAACAATAATCCCGCTCATGGCGGTCCATGAAGCGCAGCAGCTCCTTGCCATACACGTCCCAGCGGCCGGACTCCTGCCAGAGCTCCGCGGGCTGCACCGCGGGCAGCAACACTTCCTGGGCCCCGGCCCGGTTCATCTCCTCCCGGACGATCTGCTCCACCTTGCGCAGCACCCTGAGGCCCAGGGGCAGATAATTATAGATTCCCGAGGCCAGTTTGCGGATCATCCCGGCCCGGAGCAACAACCGGTGGGAGACCGCCTCGGCCTCCGCCGGATTTTCTTTCAACGTCGGTATCAGCAGGCGCGAAAACCGCATAATTCCCCCCAAAGCTCATTTTAGCATATTTTTCTGATGATACGCACTAGCTTCGCCACAATCCCATTTGCAATGTGGGCGGCTCGAACGCGTTATTTGGCGCCGCCGGCGCCATTGATTGGCTGGCAATTTGTTCGGGGATATCGGCGATGGTTAGGGAAAAACCGGGAAGGGCAAGCCGCTTAGCAGTCAGCCTTGAAAATGTTATTAAGAGGCTCCAAACCCCGCAGATACTTTCGCCGGAAGCCCAAATGTGAGACCTCTGCGAAAAGCTATTTTGTCATCCTGAGCGCAGCGAAGGATCTCGTATTTACTTGTGGTTATGAGATTCTTCGGTCGCTTCGCTCCCTCAGAATGACAGGTGAGGGGACTTTCGCAGAGGTCTCAATGTCCGGATTAATAACTCCCCACTCCTCACTGCTCACCGCTCACTGCTCACTGCTTACTGCTTCCTGCTCCCCGGCGGCCGATGAGCCAGTGTTGGAGCCGGCCGCGGGCGTCCAGGCGCAGTTGCAGGACGAAGGGGAAACCCCGGCCGGGGACGCTGAACCGCAGGTCGACCCATTCCAGCAACTGCTCGCCCCCCTGAGATTGGGCCCGGTAGAGCAGGGGAAACCGGGCGAACTCCAGGTAGCTGGCCAGGACGGCCTCGGCCTCGGGGGCATAGGTCGTGGCCCCGGCCGCAGTAAAGGTCTGGATGGTCAGGCGGCCGGGGTGCTGGTAAGGCATGGCCGGCGTCCGGTCCGCCTGGCTCTGGTCCACGGCCACCGTTTGCAGCGTTGCCTGGCCGACCCCCATGCCCAGGACGGCCTTATACGGCAGCAGCACAAAGGTCTGGCGGATTTCTCCCGGTCCCGCGGCGATGAGCTGCCAGCGCCGGCAGGAAAACGGCTGCGGCAAGGCGGCCACGGTCTGGGCCGGGGCGTTCGGGGCCTGAAATATCCGGTGGGCCAGATTCAGGGCCTGGTGGTGGTAGGAGGCGCAGACCAGCAGATAGACCCCCGCGGCGGCCAGGCATAGAGCCCCGATCCGGGGACCCCAGAGGGGAAAGGTCAGGGCGCCGATGGCCCCCAGCAGCAGCAGGGCGGTGAAATAGGGGTCGATGATAAAAATCCAGTCCAGGGCAAAGCGCCGCCGGGACCAGGGGCTGAGGCACTGGGTGCCGTAGGAGGTGGCCAGGTCCAGGAGGAGGTGCGACCCCAGCACCACCAGCCCCAGGATGAACAGGGGCTTGAACCAGCGGGGGCCGCCCAGGAACCGGCCCAGCAGCGCCCCGGCCAGGGCAAAGAGGACCAGGGCCGCCAGGGAATGGGTAAACCCCCGGTGATAGCGGATAAAGGCCAGGCGGTCCCAATAAATAAAAAAATAGTCGATGTCCGGCAGGACCGCGAACAGGGCCCCGGCCAGCGCGGCCCACCACCGGGACGGCGCCGGCAGCAGTTGGGAGCAGATGACCCCGGTGGCCAGGTGGGTCAGTGGATCCACGGCCACCTCCCCGTCTGGGTGCCGTAGTGGGGGAACCGGCGCAGCAGGTCATCCCGGAGGCCCACGGCGCTGGCGTAGCGCTCCTCCACCTTTTTCTTGAGGCACTTGAGGATAATGGCCTCCAGGGCCGGAGGAATTTCGGGGTTCTCCTCCCGGGGGGGCCGGGGCTCCTGCTCCAGGATTTGATCGATGAGCAGCTTTTCCACTTCGCTGTAAAACGGCAGTTCTCCGGTATAAAGGAGATACATGAGCACCCCGATGGCCCAGATGTCGCTGCGGCGTTCGCTCTGGC
>CAYNMI010000346.1:0-2669 GCA_964398095.1 uncultured Desulfobacca sp. | reverse complement strand
GCCGGTGACCTGGTCCTCACCCTGGGGGCCGGGGATATCTGGAAGACCGGCGAAGAGCTGCTGGCCCGCCTGAACCAGGCGGCGAGCCCGAAAACGGGGCCCCCATGAAAAAAAGCACCGTGCGACCAGACTCGCGCTTAGTCCCCCAGCGCCCGGTGCGCAAGAAGGGGCTGCTCTCCCGGGGGCGGTCCCAGAACAATTATCGCCGTAACCGCGCCAAAGGAGAATCCCGGAGAACCTGGCTCCGGGGGGTGGCCTGGATTTTCGGGTCGTTGACCCTGGCAGGTTTCTGCCTGGGTTTGGTGGTGCTCTACCATCAACTCTTGACCTGTTCCACGTTTTGCATTAAAGATATCAATAATATCGAGATAGTGGGGGCCAAGCGCCTGTCGCGCCCCGTCCTGCTGCATCAGGCGGGGCTGAAGGCGGGTATCAACCTTTTGGCCATCCGGCCGGGCCGGGTGGAACGGGCCCTGATGTCCCATCCCTGGATCGCCAAGGCCGAGGTCTCCCGGAAGTGGCCCGATCACCTGCTGGTGAAGATTCAGGAACGGGACCCGGTGGCCCTGGTCCAGATCGGCGAAGAGTTGCTTTACATGGATCGGCAGGGGATGCTCTTCAAACCCTTATCCCCTGGAGATCCCCATAATTTTCCGGTCATTACCGGCCTGACGGCGGCCCAGTTCCAGCATACGGTCGGGGTCGTGCCCGAGGTGGTGGTCCAGGCTTTGCATTTAATGGAGGTGCTGAAGAAAACCCCGCCACCGCTCAATCTGGAGAATATTTCCGAGATTCACGCGGACCTGGAACGGGGATTCACCCTCTATGCCAACGGGCTGAGCATCGCCCTGGATATCGGTTTCAAGGACTATTCGAGAAAATTGCAGAAATTTGCCCAGTTGTGGCCTCACTTAGTGCAAAAGGGCTTATTGGCCAAGGCTGGGCGCATCAACCTCAACTATCCCCGCCGGGTGCTGGTCACCCTGAAGGGGACGGAAGCAAACCCATAGGATAGAACCGTGCCTCAAGACCTGATAGTCGGTTTGGACATTGGCACCACCAAGATTAGCGCCGTGGTGGGGGAAGTACGGGACCAGCAGTTGGATATCGTCGGGCTGGGTTCGGCGCCCACCGCCGGCGGACTGCGCAAAGGGGTGGTGGTAAATATTGAAAATACCGTGCGGGCCATCCGCCGGGCCGTGGAAGAAGCGGAAACCATGGCCGGCTGCGAAATCCGCTCGGTTTATGCCGGGGTCGGCGGCGGCCAGACCAAGGTCATTAACAGCCAGGGCATCATTGCCATTAAGGACCGGGAGGTGACCCCGGCGGACATGGACCGGGTCATCGAGACCGCCCGCACCGTGGCCATTCCCTCGGACCGGGAAGTCATCCATACCCTGGTCCAGGAGTTCTTGATAGACGGGCAGGACGGCATCAAGGACCCCATAGGCATCCACGGGGTGCGCCTGGAGTGCAAGGTCCACATCGTCACCGGGGCCGTGACCTCCCTCAATAACATTATCAAGTGCGCCAACCGGGCCGGCCTGGAAGTGAACGGCATCGCCCTCCAGAGCCTGGCCGCGGGGGAAGCGGTCCTCACCGACGAGGAGAAGGAACTGGGAGTGGCCCTCATCGACTTTGGCGGCGGCACCACAGACCTGGCTATCTTTGCGGAAAACGCCCTGCGACACAACTTCGTCCTGCCCGTGGGCGGCAACAATCTGACCAATGATATTGCCGTGGGGTTGCCCACTTCCCTGACCTACGCCGAAGAACTGAAAAAACATTACGGCGCCTGCCTCAACGCCCTGGCGGATCCGGATGAACCCCTGGAGGTGGCGGGCCTCACCGGCCGGGAGACCCAGACCATGCCCCGCAGCCGCCTGGCGGAGATTATCCACATGCGGGTGGCGGAAATTATCAATCTGCTGGGCAAAGAGATTCAGCGGGCCCGGTTCATTCACCCGCTCCATTCCGGCGCGGTGCTCGTGGGCGGCACGGCCCTGGTGGAAGGCCTGGCAGAATTGGCTGGCGAAACCTTTAACATGCACACCCGCATCGGCTATCCCATGGGGGTGAGCGGCCTCATCGACGTGATCCACGACCCGTCCTATGCCACCGGGGTGGGCTTGGCGCTATACGGTTTCCGGGCTCAACAAAAGGCCCAGCGCGGCCCGGACCGTTGGTCCGGCGGCAGCCGCTGGCCCGCGTCTCGGCCCTCCGGCAGCGTCTGGTCCAAGGTCAAAAAATGGTTCCGTGAAGTGGTATGATTTGCCGAAACGTGCTATCATGGTTTTAAGGGGGGAGGTCTATGAAGATTCAATTAGTCCCCAACGAATTGTCGGCTAAAATCAAGGTGTTAGGCGTAGGCGGCGCAGGCGGCAACGCCATTAATGACATGATCGCCTCCCAGATGATGGGGGTGGATTTCATTGCCGCCAACACGGACGCCCAGGCCCTGGAGCGGAGCCTGGCCCCGGTTAAGATCCAGTTGGGGGCCAATGTGACCCGGGGGTTGGGGGCCGGCGGCGATCCCGAGGTGGGCCGCAATGCCGCCTTGGAAGAGGCGGAGCACCTCAAGCAGGTCATCCAGGGAGCCGACATGGTCTTCATTGCCGCGGGCATGGGCGGCGGCACCGGTACCGGCGGCGCCCCGGTGGTGGCCGAAC
>CAYNMI010000345.1:0-2680 GCA_964398095.1 uncultured Desulfobacca sp. | reverse complement strand
ATGCCGACGCGGTGGAACTGGTGGCCGAGACCCGGAACGCCTCCATCTCCATGCTCCAGCGTCGCTTACGGGTGGGCTACAACCGGGCGGCCCGCATCATCGAAACCATGGAAAAAGAGGGCCTCATCGGTCCCTCGGACGGTATCAAACCCCGGGAGGTTTACGTCTCCCGGCGGTGAGGGCCGCGACCGTGCTTCTTATTTCGCCGCTTCCTGCTTAATCTCCCCCCCCCGAAGGCGTCAGCCAAGCGAGTTCGTACTCCTTTCTTTAATGTAAACCGATTTAATTTTATTGGTTGACAATCGGCCCCCCCTGGGTGATGCTTTTAGGGATGAATTATCCTGAGTGGGAAGAGCTGTTCCGCCTCACGGCGGCGGAGTTATGGCCCCGGCTGGGGGAGGCTAGCCTTCTGCGGGAGCGCCAATTCGGGCCGCGGGTCAGTTTCTGCGTCATCATTAACGCCAAGTCCGGCATGTGTTCCGAGGACTGCGCCTTTTGCTCCCAGTCGGCCAAGGCGGCCAGCCAGGTGCCCCACTACTCCCTGTTGTCCCGGGAAGAATTGGTGGATGCCGCGGAGCAGGCTGCGGCCGCCGGCGCCTCCCGCTTCTCGTTGGTGACCGCGGGCCGGGGGGTGCGCTCCCCCCGGGACCGGGAGGCCATTCTGGCGGCGGTGGCCGCCATCAGGGAGGCCGTGCCCATCCGGGTCTGCGCCTCCCTGGGGATTGTGGACCGGGGCTTTCTGACGGAGTTGAAGGCCGCGGGTCTCTCTCGCTTCCACCATAACCTGGAGACCGCCGGCTCCTTTTTTCCCCAAATTTGCAGTACCCACAGCTACGCCGAGCGGCTGGCCACCATCGAGGCGGCCCAGGAGGCCGGTCTGTCGGTGTGCGCCGGCGGGATTTTCGGGTTGGGCGAGACCGTGGCCCAGCGCTGGGAGATGGCCCAGACCCTGCAAACCCTGGGGGTGGACGCCATTCCCCTCAATTTTCTCCATCCCCTGCCCGGCACCCCCCTGGCGGGGCGGCCGTTGCTGACGCCCCTGGAGGCCCTGAAAATCGTCCTGGCCTTTCGCCTGAGGTTCCCGGAGCGCTCGCTGATCATCTGCGGCGGCCGCCAGGTCACCCTGCGGTCCCTGGCGCCGCTCTTGTTCGCGGCGGGGGCCGACTCCCTGATGACCGGGGATTACCTCACCACCCGGGGCCGGATGCCCGATGACGACCGGCAGATGTTAGTGGATTTGGGATTGGAGTTGGTTCAGGAAAACTCCCTTAAAGAAGAATTGCCGTGAATCTAACCTTGCCACCCCTGCCGCCTTTTCGGGGCGTTTTTATCACCGGCACCGACACCGACGTGGGCAAGACCTGGGTGGCCGCGGGGCTCACCGCGGCGCTGCGGTCCCGGGGGGGTCAGGCCGTTTATTTCAAACCCCTGCAGAGTGGCTGTCCCCGGGAGGACGGCCGCCTCATCCCCACGGATGCGCAACTGGCCCGCCGGGTGGCCGGGTTGGCGGAGCCCCTGGAGGTCCTCACCCCCATCACCCTGGAACTGCCCCTGGCCCCCGGGGTGGCCGCGGCCCAAGCCGCGGTGGAGGTGGACCCGGAGCGCATTGCCGCGGCTCTTAGGGACTTGGCGGCCCGGTATGAATTTTTAGTGGTGGAGGGGGCCGGCGGGCTGTATGTCCCCTTGATCGGCGCTCATTTCCTGGTCCTGGACCTGATCCGGTGGCTGCACCTGCCCCTGGCGGTGGTGGCCAAATCCGGCCTGGGGACCATCAACCACACGGTTTTGACCGTCAAGGCGGCCCAGGCCGCGGGGATCGAGGTGGCCGGGGTCATCCTCAACCGCTATCCCGCGACCCCGGGCCTGGCGGCCGAGACCAACCCCGGGGTGATCGCGGCCCTCACCGGAGTGGAGATCCTGGGGCGGCTGCCGGAAGTAGGGAATCTGGATAATCCGGCGGACCGGGAGGTATTTCTGGCGGCCCTGGGACCCGTGGCCGAGAAGGTTTTGGACTTTTCTCAGGGAGGGTGATAGGCGCCGGCGGCCCCTACCCCCTCCCTGAAACCCTCCCCCAACCCCCTAGGGGGATTGAGGGGAAGTTTCAAGGCAGGATGGATAAATTAGCCATAGAACTGGCCGAGTTGGAGGCCAAGGCCCAGCGGCGGCGCCTGAAGGTGGTGGAGGAGGTGCTGCCGGGGGGCAAGGTGCGGGTGGGCGGGCGGGTCCTGCTCAATCTGTCGTCCAACGATTACCTGGGCCTGGCCCAGGACCCCCGGATCATTGCCGCGGCCCAGGCCGCCGCGGCCCGGTGGGGGGTCGGGGCCGGGGCCTCCCGCCTGGTGGTGGGCCATCTGGCCCTGCACGAGGCGGTGGAGGCCAAGCTGGCCGATTTTAAAGGCACCGAGGCCGCGGTGATTTTTGCCACCGGCTACATGGCCAACGTGGGCACGATTGCCGCCCTGGTGGGGCCGGGGGACGTGATCTTCAGCGACCGGCTCAACCACGCCAGCATCTATGACGGCATCAAGCTCTCCGGGGCGGCGCTGCAGCGCTTCCCCCACCGGGACCTGAACCGTCTGGAGGACCTGCTGCAACAGGCCGGGGCGGCCCGGCGGCGCCTGATCGTCACCGACTCGGTGTTCTCGGTGGACGGCGACCTGGCGCCGCTTAAGGACCTGGT
>CAYNMI010000344.1:0-2680 GCA_964398095.1 uncultured Desulfobacca sp. | reverse complement strand
AGCTCCTCCAGTTCCGGGGCGTCCTTAAATTTAATTTCCAAATGGAAATCAGGGCCTTCAAAGGCCGCCGGGGCCTGCAACCGCACCCGGGGGTGGCCCTTTAAACCCAGCCGGCCCAATGCCGTCTCAAAGGCCCTCCGGGCCGCGCTGAACCGGGGATAAACCTGGGCGAACAGGCGCCGCCGCACCGCCTCGGTCCGCTCCTGGGGCGTGGCCTCGGGCGCCGTTAGGGCCCCGCGCAGTTCCTCCCGGCCCAGCACCGCCGCCGGCCCCACCCCCTCCCGGCGGGCCAGCAGGGCCACCTGGTCCAGAAATTCCTCCTGCTTGCTCTGGCTCAGGTGCAGTTCCTCAAAATACGGCCGGGCCGCGGCCCGGGCCGCCGGGTCCCACTCCGCCAGCCGCGCCCCCGCGGTGAGGGCCAGGCGGCCTTGCGCCGCCAGCCGCTGCCAGGGTTCCTCCAGGCCCGCGGTCTTGAGCAGGCGCTCCAGGTGCGCCGGCGACCGCGGCAAACCCAAATACGGCAGGTAACGGGCCGCCACGGTCTCCCGGTCACAGTGGGTCAGCAGCCGGGCCGCCAGGGCCGCCTGCTCCCTGAGGTTGAAGCCCCGGGTAAAGGCATTGTCCATCAGATGCACCAGCAGGCAGTGCAGCTCGGGCGTCCCCTCCGGCGCCAGGCGGGCCGCAATCTCCTGCCAGCCCAACTGCGCCGCGGCCTGAAGCCGCCTGGCCCCGGTAATCACCTGAAACCTTAGCCCCCCGGGCCGCGGCCTCAGCCAGACCGGGTTAATCAGCCCCACTTCTTTAAGGGACGCCGCCAGGCGCTCCAGGTCCGGGCCCGTCATCTCCCCGGCGGTCTCGTCCAGGTCGATCCGGCTCAGAGGAATCTGTTGCAACGGCATGTGAACCGACATAGTTCTCCCTGACATAAAGCAATATCCCCGAAAGCCGCAAAACCGCTCCGGCCTTTTCTCCCTCCCCCTTGATGCTCCGCCCAAACCATAAGGACGGCGCTTAACGCAACTTACTGCAATCGCCCCCATATCCCCTCTCCCCCTTGGGGGGGAGGGTTAGGGTGAGGGGGTAATAAATATTAAGATATAGGGCGGCCTGCGGCCGCCGCCATTCGACTGCTCCTGGTAATCAGTCCGGCGCACTACCTGGCCTGAATGTATACCGGCACTGTGCCGCCAGTCAAGGCGGCGCAGCCGCCCGCCGCGCCCGCCCCATGCCCCACCTGCAAGAATTGCTGGACACCCGCTGACTTTGCTGTTAAACCCTTGTCCCATGAGCCCCATACAGGATAAGATGAGAATGTATCGCCGGACAGCCTTCATTTTGAAGCCGAAAACGGCCACCCCTCGCGGCCTCCGGAGCGGGGCGTGAGGGTCGCGGTCGGGCGGCACGGAAACAACGGCACAAGGAGAACGACATGACCGAGCAATACCACGTGGTGGCCGTCAACGGCTCCCCCCATGAAGGCTTCGGCAATACCTCCCAGATGTTGGCCATGCTCCGGGAGCACCTGGCCCCGGAGGGCTTCGACCTGGAGGAGATTTTTCTGAGTCAATACCAGATCGGCTTCTGCACCGGCTGCGCCACCTGCCTGGAAACCGGCGCCTGCTGGGTCCGGGACGATTACAATTCCGTGGTCCGGACCGTCCTGGAGGCCGACGCCGTCATCCTGGCCTCCCCGGTCTATATCTTCAACATTACCGCCCAGATGAAGACCTTCCTGGACCGCTCCCTGGGATATGGCCACCGGCCCCGGTCCACCTGGAAGCCCGGCCTGGCCCTGAGCGTCTCCGCCGGCCATGGCGAAACCTGGGCCGCCGATTACCTGAGCCGGGTCCTCAGGCTCTTCGGCGCCTTCCCTGTAGGGCGATTCACCGCCATCGCCGTGGGCCCCGGAGAATTTTTGGGCAAGGCCGCGGTCCAGGCCCGGGCCGCGGACCTCGCCCGGGATCTCATGGCCGCGGTCAAGGAGGACCGGCGCTATCCGCCCACGGACCAGGACCTGCTCTATTGGCACTTTATGAGCAACCTGATTAAGGAAAACCGGGGTTTTATGGTCGCCGACTACGAGCATTGGCAGGAAAATGGCCTGTTCAAGAGTTTCGAGACCTATGTCGGCCAGACTCGCGCCAAAGGAGAAATGCCGGAGCTCCCGTCCCAAAACCAGGGAGAACCCGAACAAGAACCCTTTGGAGAAGCCTCCCCCACCGGGGCTGCGTCCCAGCCGGGCGAGCCCGATACCGTCCGGGAGCTTTTGGAGATGATGCCCCGGTACTTGAACCCGGCCGAGGCCCAGGGTCTCACGGCCACCTATCAGTTTGAGGTGAGCGGCAGCGAAGACTTCACCGCCCACCTGGTGATCGCCGACGGCCAGGCCACCTTTCACGAGGGCGCCGCGGCTAACCCCGGCATCATCATCAGAACCCCCGCGGAGGTCTGGCTGGCCATCGCCCGCAAAGAACTGGACGGCTCCTCGGCCTTCCTGTCCGGCCAATTCCGCATCCAGGGGGATTTGGGACTGCTGATTAAACTGAAAACCCTGTTTATTGACTGAATCCGGTCCGTCGCCATCCGGGGGATCAGGCCTCGCCGGTGACGCTCTTGATGACTCGGGCCCGGTGATAAACCTGTAATACCAGGTTCGGTTAGAAATGCGACAAACGCCGTA
>CAYNMI010000343.1:0-2682 GCA_964398095.1 uncultured Desulfobacca sp. | reverse complement strand
GTTTTTGGCCGCCTCGCAGCCCAAAAAATGAGCGGTTGCAGAACGAGGGCGTGCCAGGCACGCCGGTTATGCGGGCCAGGCGTCGTCTAAATAGCCGGCTGCGCCCAGAAATCCATTGACAGGGGCGGACAGGTTCAATATATAAGACGAAGAGTTATGTCAGGCGCGAGCCACCCAGACTCCACTGGGTGGCTTTTTCATTTTGGGGGCGGCTGATGCGTTTGGTGATGATCGACAATTACGACTCTTTTACCTATAACCTGGTGCAGCTCTTCTCCGAGTTCGACCTGGAGATCCTGGTTTTTCGCCATGATGAGATCGATCTGGCGGGGATTGCGGCTCTTAACTCCGACTGGCTCTGCATCTCGCCGGGCCCCAAGGCGCCGGAGGCCGCGGGCATCAGCAAGGCCGCCATCGCCCGTTTTTACCGCACCATCCCCATACTGGGGGTCTGCCTGGGCCACCAGGCCATCAACGAAGTCTTCGGCGGCGCCACGGTCAAGGCCCCGGTGCCAGTGCACGGCAAGCGCCATCAGGTTTTTCATGGGGGCCAGGGAGTATTTAAGGGGTTACCCTCGCCCTTTGGGGCGGCCCGGTACCACTCTCTGATGGCGGTTCCGAGTTCTCCGGACCTGGAAATCACCGCCCAAACCGCTGACGGCGTCATCATGGGCCTGGCCCACCGCGGCTTTCCCCTCCATGGGGTCCAGTTCCACCCGGAGTCCTTCCTCACCAGCCACGGCCACGCCCTGGCCGCGAATTTCTTGGGGGACAGGGTCGTTACGTAGTGCGTCTTACACACCTTTAACCGGAAATTCCTCCGTCTATGGAGATTGCATGATTGGCCGGATAGTGGATATAGAGGTCAAGCCCTACGCGCCTTCGCCGGGGGTGGCCGACCTGGCGGAACTCTTCAGCGCGGTGCGCCAGCAGCCCTATGCCATGCTGCTTTTAAGCGGCGGGGACCTGGACTGCTCCCGGTATTCCCTTATGGGCTGGGACCCGTTCTGCATCCTCAAGGCCAGGGGCCGCCGGGTTTCGGTGCACCAAAGTGGCGACAATCGGCTCTATGACGCCAACCCTTTCGACGTGCTGGCCGAGGTCCTAGCAGCCCTGGAGCTGCCGGGGGATACGCCTGTCGCCCCCTTGGCCGCGGGTGCCCTGGGCTTTCTGGCCTACGATCTGAAAAACCACCTGGAGCGCCTGCCCACCACGGCAATTGACGACCTGCATCTTCCCGAAATGGTCTTTGCTTTTCCCCGCCGCCTGCTCATTCATGATCGCCGGGCCAAATGTTTCCATCAGGTCGGCATCACCTATGAGGATAGTCAGGGCCGGCGTAGGCCCCCGGCTGAGCCCCTGGCCTGGCCTCCGGCTTCTCCCGTGGGTCCCTATCGAATCGGCCCGCCCCAGAGCAATTTCACCCGCCCGGATTATCTTAAGGCCCTGACCCGCATCCGGGACTATATCCGCAACGGCGACGTCTACCAGGTCAATCTGACCCAGCGCTTTTCCTTTCCTCTGTCCGGCGAACCGTACTACCTGTTCCAGCGCCTCTTTGCCGTGAACCCTGCGCCCTTTTACGCCTATCTCAACTGCGGCGATTTTCAGGTGCTCTCCACCTCCATGGAGCGCTTTTTGTACCGCGCCGGCGATTATCTCGAAACCCGGCCCATCAAAGGCACCCGGCCCCGGGGCGCCACCCCCGCGGCAGACGCAGAACTGCGCCGGGAGTTGGCGGACAGCCCCAAGGATGACGCGGAATTGTCCATGATTGTTGATTTATTGCGGAACGATCTAGGTAAGGTCTGCCTGCCCCGCACGGTTAAAGTTTTAGAGCACAAACGCCTGGAGGCCTACCAGAATGTCTACCACCTGGTGTCCATTGTCGCCGGGCAGCTTAAACCGGGGGCTAGCGCGGTGGATATTTTGCGGGCCACCTTCCCTGGCGGCTCCATCACCGGCTGCCCCAAGATTCGGGCCATGGAAATCATCGACGAGCTGGAGCCCCATGTACGCCACGTCTACTGCGGCGCCATCGGCTACCTGGGGTTGCACCGCAACCTGGACTTGAACGTGGCCATCCGCACCGCCATCGTCGCCAATGGCCGGGGCCATTTCGCGGTGGGGGGCGGCGTGGTTTACGATTCCGTGGAGGCCGACGAATACGACGAGACCCTCCACAAGGGCCGCACCCTGTTTCGCCTCATCGCCGGGGATTTGTAAGGACTTGCAGAATCAGCAGGTTTTGAGGAATAATGGCAGCAGCAAACCGGCCGAAAAGAAGAAAATATGAGCCAACAAGCATTTCAAGACCAATTCGTCTGGCTGAACGACGACCTGGTTCCCCTCTCCCAGGCTAAAGTCTCGGTAAACGACCGCGGCTTCCAATTCGGCGACGGCCTGTTTGAGACCCTGCGCGCCGATGCCGGCCGGGTGTTTTTTCTGACCGAGCACCTGGACCGCTTGCAGGCCTCGGCTGAGGCCTTGCGTCTAACGTTTCCTGCCGATATCCCCTGGGAAGAACGTTTGGCCCGCTTGCTGGCGGCCAATGGCCTGACCGCAGGACCGGCCCGTCTGAAAATCCTGCTAAGCCGGGGAGTGGCTCCCGGACTGGGCCTGCCGGCAGGCTCCCGGCCCACCCTGGTAATCTGGGCCCAGCCTTACAGCCCCCCCACTCCG
>CAYNMI010000342.1:0-2682 GCA_964398095.1 uncultured Desulfobacca sp. | reverse complement strand
GGTGCAGGTGCGCTTCGGGGACACCGACCCCTACGGCATCGTCTATTTCGTCAGCTATTTCCGCTATTGCCACCGGGCCATCGAGGAATTTCTGCGGGCCTGCGGCCTGGCGCCGGAGGCGACCTTTAAAAACGTTGCCGAGGGCTTCGGCCTGCCCATCGTGGAGGCCTGGGGCCGCTTCCGGCGCCCCAGCCGCTACGGCGACCGCCTCCGCCTCGAAACCCGCATCCAGGAGTTCCGGCCCAAGGCCCTCGTCTTCCGCTTCGAATTCTTCCCGGAAACCGGCCGGGACCTCCTGGCCGAAGGCGCCGCCACCCTGGTGGCCATCGGCCCCGACTGGAAGGCCCGGGAACTGCCGGAGAGGCTTAAAGCCGCCCTGTCTCAGAGGCAATGAAAACCGGTTGAACCCAGAATAAATCTATGCTATTTTCTTATTAATAGAGCCTGACTCTGCGGGTAGATTAGGGCGAGGCCAGGGTTGGATTTTTTTCTCGGCCTCTTTTAAACCCCATTTCAAGACGGCAAGGCGGGATTGTGTCCTTACGAGGGATTATCCCCGAAGGCCAAGAGTCGCAACAGGAGATGGATTATGGGCGGTGAATTGATCGAACTCGAAAAAAATGCCGGTTACCAGGCAGTGCTGACCTATCTAAAGGATTACACCAACAAAGTCAGAGATATTCAGGAAAAATATGCCTTTAGCAATAAAGATATTATGAGTCCGAAACTTATCGAAAATTCCCAATTATCTTTTGAAGAAATGGCCTCCTTAGTAGAATTGAAGGTAAAGTTGGATAATATTATTAACGAGGTGGCCGAAAGAGTTGAAAAGCACCGAGTGGTTTCTTATGATGATTACACCAAAAGATATGAATTGAACGCATATGATAAATTAAGAGTAAATTCATTGGTTACTTCAGTGCAGGATATCAATAAATCAATTCAAAAGATCAAATTTACCGTTGAAACTTTTTCTCGTTGCAATAGATATATTATTAACGAGTTAAATGAATGTGCCGAAAAAGGAGACCTGGCGCAAAGCAAAATGTTTATCTTGGGTAATATGCTGCTTATTTATGAGCTGGCCAATTACCTGATAAATTTTCTGGATAAATTCAAAATAGACGGCATTGACGACATGTTGCAATTATCTCAGAAAGAATTTGAGAAAATCAACACTACCATGCAAGCCTTGCAAAAATTAAAAATTGACGCCGATTCCCCTGAAATTGATCCCACGGTCAAAGACCAGGTCATCTTAAACCTCAACGATAGAGAAAAATCACTGGAATCATTCCGGGAGGAATGGGATAAGTACATCGGCGGCATTATTGACTTGCAGTCAAAAGTCGGTTCCCTCAAGGAGAAAATCCCCACCTTGACCCTGATCCGGGATAACGCCCAAAATCAACTGGATTTCTTTGAAATCATGAAGATTTTCGGGATCATTATGATTGCCGAGGCCATCCGGAAAAATCTGGACACCCTGGAAATCATCACGCTTCCCCTGGATGAAATAGAATTAATTTCCCTGCCGCCTCACAAGGTGCACACCCTCTTAGGTCTATCTCAGGAGGGGGGAATCAGCCAAATCGGCTCCTAGACCCAAGACAAGCTTAGCCGCTTGCCAAATGGTTCTCTTGTCGGGACCCGTCTTTCCGGTCCGCTCCGACAACGAGCCGCAATTATCTCCGAAAAATTTCTGAGGAAGTAAGGACCATCGACTCGAAATATTCCAAATATTCCACGGAGCAACTGGAAGTTATCTTAACTCATCTGGCTGACCCTGATGAACAGGCCTTGGTCAAAAAAGAGTTAAGTGAACGGTATTACAACCATTATCTCAGCCTCAATAATCCCGCCGACCTGCCCCAAACTGCGGCTCCCCCTGCACCCGAGGACACCTCCCCGCCAATCGCGGCCGATGCTTCAGTTAAAGATGAGCCGGCCGCCGGCCCGGCTCCTCTTCCCGAAGACAAGAGTCACCAGCCCGCGGCATCTCTCTCCCTGGATGAAGACCTGGCCGGGATTGCCGAAGTAACGCCGATCCAGCCCAAATTATCGCCACCGCCAAAAACCGCCGTCGAACTGGCGGAAGAAATTATCTCTGAGAAAACCGCCAAAAGGAAGTTTTGCTTTATCGCCACCGCCGCCTACGGCTCCCCCCTGGCCCAGGAAGTAGTTCTGCTGCAAAGCTTCCGGGACCACTATCTTGCCCGAAACTCCCTCGGGGAGAAATTCATCCAGGCCTATTACCGCTTCAGTCCCGCTCTCGCCGGCCAGATCAGTCAAAACCAGGTCTTAAAGCTGCTGACCAGAGGTCTCCTTACCCCCATAATCCTCCTGATTAAGAAAAGCTGCCGCCCTCCGGGCATTTCTCGAAATTAATCATCCCGGGGTGATAGCTTCCGGCTAGACCGCCCCTCAGCCATGCAGCCGCCCCCAACCCGCCGCGCCCAGCTCCCCATGATTCCCCCATCTGCGCCTATAACCCTTGAATCCTAATCCCGGGTCGCGCTCAAAAAACCTTTTTCTGTAGCCGCAGACGCAAGCACGCGCCTTCACAGGCGAGACGCTTATGCTGCCTGTTTGACTGCAACTTGAGATCTCTGGAAAAGCCATTTTGTCATCCTGAGCGCAGCGAAGGATCTCGTATTTACAACTAGTTATGAGATTCTTCGG
>CAYNMI010000341.1:0-2693 GCA_964398095.1 uncultured Desulfobacca sp. | reverse complement strand
ATGGCCTCGGTCACCTGATGCCGGACCCGGTCCTCCAGGTCCCGTTTCAGGTCCCGGGCTCGGGCCTCTTTGGCCTTGGTCTCCCGGACCTGGGCCAGATCGGTGAGGCCGTTGAACAGATTGAAATTGAGCACGGCCATCACCGTGTAGCTGTCGGCGCTGCTGCCGAACAGGCGGCGCTGGTCCACGTCATACTCCGCCACCAGGTTGAGGCGGGGCAGGTAATTATACCGGGCCTTGCGGTATTCCTGCTGGGCCACCCGCGCGGCCAGCTCCAACTGCTTGAGATCGGGGCGCTTCTCCTGGGCCGTCTTGCTCAGGTCATCCAGTTCGGGGGGCAGCGGCGCCGGTTCCCGGGGGGCCGGGGCCAGGGTCCGGGTCCCCGCCTCCGGCAGCCCCACCACCGTGGCCAGGGCGCTTTGGGCGATCTTCACCTGGCTGGCCGCGGTCATCTCCTCTTCGGTGAGCCTGGCCAGATGCACCTGGGCGGATAAGACGTCGGAATGCACCACCGTACCGGCCTTGAAGCGGGTTTGGGCGATCTGCAGGTGCGCCGCCGCGGTCTTCCGGGCCTGCTGCACCACCGCCAGGTTGGCCTGGGCCAGTTGCAGGCCGAAATAAGCCCGGGTCACCTGGAACATCAACTGTTGCCGGGCGCTCAGGACGTAGGCCGCGGCCATCTCCCGGCCCAACTGGGCCTGTTGATAGCCCAGGTAGGCCTGTCCCGCCTGGAACAGGGGCTGGCGCATCACCAGACCGGAGCGAAAATCGCCGAAGGCGTTGGGGTAGTTCAGGTTATTGAGGAGGAAATCCTGGCCGGTGAAGACCCGCTGGTTCAATTTGTTCATGAAGACCTGGGTGGGGCTGTTGGAGTAGTTATAGGTCTCCTGGAAGTTGACCGTGGGCAGGAACCGGGCCCTGGCCTTGGCCAGGTCAGCTTCCGCGGTTTCCACGGTCATGCCCGCGGCCGCCAGCGCCGGGTTGTGCTTCAGGGCCAGGAGCATGGCCTCTCCCAGGGTCAGGGGCGGCGACGCCGCCAGGGCTGTCAGCCCCCAGCCGAGGAAAACCACCAACAGGATGCCTATCCGCCGCCCCATACAGGTCCCGTGCTCCTCTCCAATTGGAGCTATTATAATGGTCCTCTCTGCCGCTGACAACCTGGATCGCCTCAATTTGAAGAAAATAGGTTCAATATTCCGCCGGAGCCCAAGTGCGCATGGAGAAAAAAGCCCCCTTTAGGGCAAGCCTGGCCTTAAGTTTGGTTTACTCTGTTCTGACCCTATGATAAGGATGAAATAGACACCCGCGCCTAATTTCCAACAAAGATTTTTGAAGGCGAAATAGCCGGAGGAATGGTTAAGGCAGTTAATCATGGGGCCTAAGGCGGCAGGCGACCCATGCTTTTCGCCTTTTGCCCTTTTCGCCCCGGAGTTGACCATGCGGACCTTTCAGGAGATCAAGGAAAACTACCGCTTCACCGAGCTGGAGACGGAGACCCTAAAAGGTCTGTTGGCCGTGGTGGAGCCCCAGGCCGACGTGATCGTCGCGGACTTCTACGACCTCTTCCTGCAAATCCCCGACACGGCCAAGTTTCTGAAAGATGAGGCCAAGCTGACCTGGCTGCGGAGCCAGCACCGCGCCTGGTTTTTGGCCCTGTTTCAAGGCCCCTATGACGAACGCTATTTCCAGCGCCTGCAGCGCATCGGCCACGCCCACGTGCGCATCGGTCTGTCGGCCCACTTCGTGTACGTGGGGATGAACCTGGTCCGCCTGCGCCTCCACCAGATCATCGAGACGGAGGTGGACCCCCGGCAGCGGCAGGGCGCCTTAAGGGCGGTGGAAAAGATCCTGGACCTGAACCTGGACATCATCGCCCGGACCTACCACGAGGAGGAGATCCGCCGGGTCTTCCTCTCCCAAAAGCTGGATTCCCTGTTAATCCGGTTTTCCCAGCGCTTCACCTTCGGCCTCAACATCCTCCTGGTGGTGGGCCTCTTGGGCCTGTCCCTGGGGGCGGTGGGCCTCATCGTCCAGGACCTGATCAACATCCTCCAGGGGAATCTGGGGCATGGCCTGGTGAGCGCCATGGGCTCCGTGCTGATCCTGTGGGTGGTCATCGAGTTGCTGGACATGGAGATCGACCGCCTCCGGGGCGGCGCCTTCAAGCTCCAACTCTTTGTGGGGTTGGCCCTGGTGGCCTTTATCCGCAAGGTCCTGGTGGCCTCCCTGACGAGCCATGACCTCTGGGTGGAGGGCCTCTACCTGGCCGGCATCCTGGTGTGCGGGGTGATCTTCTGGCTGGTCTCCCGGGCCGAGAACCGCCAGGCCTAAGCCAGGGTTGGGGTCGTGAGGCCGAGGCCGGCCCCGGATCTTTTCGGCAGACCAGGAATTACTTGCGCCGGCGACAGAAATAGGGTGAAATTAAAAGTTAATATTTTCAACTAGAACTATTTTTCAACGAGGACTGTGATGACAGAGCATGAACCTAAACCGGGTGAGGTCGTCAGCGCCAGCCCCAGCGGGGGCCTCGTGGTGCCCGCGCGGCCGATTATTCTTTACCTTGAGGGGGACGGCACCGGCCCGGATATCTGGCGAGCCAGCCGCCCGGTGCTAGATGCCGCGGTGGCCAAGGCCTACGGCGGCAACAGGGAGATCATCTGGCAGGAAGTTCTGGCCGGGGAAAAGGCCTTCAA
>CAYNMI010000340.1:0-2695 GCA_964398095.1 uncultured Desulfobacca sp. | reverse complement strand
TTATGAACCGGAAAGCCTGCCGGGTCTGCGCTTCCCGCGGCTCCAGATCCTCACCATCGCCGAGTTGTTTGCCGGCAACACCCTGCTTTATCCCCGGCTGGGCAGCGCCACCTTCAAAAAGGCCCCGCGCCAGCGTAAAGGCCCTTCCCCGGAAGAAAAGCAGGGCGAGTTAAAAGAGATGATGGCGGAATATACCATCGATTAGGTTCTCATCATCTTCTATCTGGTTGGTTCCCGTCCATAGAAGTCCTGTCACTGATCGCCATCACCGACAACTGACCACTGGCAACTCAATGCTCCGCATCCTCCTCACCGGGCCGCCGCAGTGCGGCAAGACCACGGTGGTCCAGAAGGTGGCGGCACGGGGTTACAGTTGGGGATCAATATGACCGGGGCCGCCGCATTCCGGCGTGTAGCAGGTGATATTCAGAAACTCGCATTTTTGGTGACAACTGGGGCACTCTTCCGGGGGCCGGGCGGCGCTCAAGGTAAAGTTACACTTGCTGCAGCGCCAATAAGTCAGGTTGCATTGCGGGCAGATATCCCCGGTGAATTTGCCGGAAGAAGTATAACCGCACAGGGCGCATTCCATTTTCTCTTCCTGGGTCGTCATCACTTTCGCCTCCCTTCAGCCAGTCATGGATATTCGACCCAAACCAGCAATTCTTTCTGAGCCATATTTGTAAAATAAGATTGCCATCCCGGGTAGTCAAGGAGGTCACTGTTTCAGACTCCGGGGTGGCAGCCGGGGCCACACGGTCTTACCCTCCATCCGGCGGCAACTCTTACCCTGCAACTTTGCCGCGACCTGACCTGGATTATTAAGATTCCCGGTAAGTTGCAAATCCGTCTCCCGGTGACTATACTGTAAATCAGTATGGCTCAAGAAACCTGGATCGAGGTACGCGTCCTGGTGCCCGCCCGGATGCAGGAAGAAGCTTCACTGTTTCTCACGGATTTCAGCGGCCGGGGCGTGATCATCGAGGAGGACAACGTGCCGCCGGGCGGCGTGGTCATCCGGGCCTACTTCCGGCCGGAGGAGTACGGGGCCTGGCAGCGGCAGGAATTGCAGGAATATCTCAAGCGCCTCAGCAGTTACGAACTCTATCCCCTGGGTCTGGAGGTCCGCCAGGTGGCGGAGGAGGATTGGGCCGAAGCCTGGAAGGCCCATTTCAAGCCCCTGAAAGTGACGGACCGTTTGGTCATCCGGCCGCCCTGGGAGGAATACCTGGCGCAACCGGGCGAGACGGTGATCACCATCTACCCCGGCATGGCCTTCGGCACCGGCCGCCACGCCAGCACCCTTCTGTGCCTGCGGGCCCTGGAAGAGGTGTGGGAGCAGCACCGGCCCCGGGCCGGCAACCCCTGGCAAGTTCTGGACGTGGGCACCGGCACCGGCATCCTGGCCCTGGCGGCGGCCCGCTACGGCGCCGAAGTGCTGGCCATCGACCTGGACCCGGAGGCCGTGGCCGCGGCCCTGGAAAATGTGCGTCTGAACAACCTGATGGAGAGGGTGTGGGTGGAGGAGACGCCGCTGACCTCGCTCAGGCAGCAGTTCGGCCTCATCCTGGCCAACATCACCGCCCCGGATTTGCTCCAATTGGCCGAGGCCCTGACCGCCCGGCTGTTGAATGAAGGCGTCTTGATTATCTCCGGCTTCCTGGCCGCAGACGTCCCGTCCCTGGAGCAGCGCTACCAGGGGCTGGGCTTGCACAAGGCCGGGTTTCTCAGCCATGAAGATTGGGGCGCCCTGATTTTCCGCCGCCCATAATCAGGCGGCGGGTGGATTGGGAGTTTTCGCCCGGCGGTAACACCTCGCCGGCACTAAAGACAAGGGGTATACTATGAAAGAGATGTTGCACAAGGCATGGATGTTTGGCGTGGGGGTGTTCGATTTCACCAAGGACAAGGTGGAGGCTCTGGTCCAGGACATGGTGCAGCGGGGTGAAATTACCAAGCAAGAAGGCCCTGAGGCGGTCAAGCAACTATTGGCCAAGGCCCAGGATGCCCAGCAGGCTATGGTGGAAAAAGTCAAGGAATTCACCAAGAACACCATCGATGAAATCAGCGTGGCCAAGGCCTCGGAGTTGGAGGCCCTGGAAAAGCGGGTGGCCGCCCTGGAAGAGGCCCTGAAAGACAGGGGTTAGGGGTCAGGGAACCGGGGTCAGTAGTTAAGAGGAAACTAACCTCAGAACCATGAACCATAAATACCGAGTTGCGGTCAACCGACTCTTATCGACTAACTTTTCATGGTGGCACAGGCGTCTCGCCGGTAAAACGCAGGCAAAAGCCTGCGGCTACAAGAGCAGCCTTTTGTCCGCAACCCGGCATAACTTGGAACTCTCATTATGCGCCGATTTTACGCCCATCCTGATCAATTTCACCAGAAGGTGGTGACCCTGGATCCGGAGGAGACCTTTCACCTGGCCCGGGTCCTGCGTTTAGGGGTGGGGGCCCGGGTGGAGGTCTGCGACGGTCAGGGAGGGAATTTTGCCGCGCAGGTGGCCACCCTGGGACCCCGGGGAGCCACGCTCCGCATCCTGAAGAAGAGGGCTCCCTGGGGAGAATCACATCTGCCCCTGGTCCTGGGGATCGGCCTGGCCAAGGGTGAGGCCCTGGATGAGGCCGTGCGCCAGGCCACCGAGATGGGGGTAAGCCGGATTTTCCCCTTCATTTCGGAGCGGTCGGAACGGCT
>CAYNMI010000339.1:0-2735 GCA_964398095.1 uncultured Desulfobacca sp. | reverse complement strand
TTCCCTAAATTATTTTACGGAAAACTGAAAACTGAAAACCGAAAACGGTATTAGATGGGTGGCACGGGTTTATAACCTGTGCAGGCACCGGCAAGATGCCGGTGCCATCAAAAACTTTTCTAAGCAGCTCACCGGATAGGTAAGCTTCCATGTCCAACCAAATTCTCCCCTTAAGCGAGCCCACGCCCGCCCCGGAAATTTCCGTGGTCATCCCGGTGTACAACGAAGAAGACAGCCTCCGGGAGTTGGGGGAAAGGTTGATCCGCACCCTCACGGCCATGGGTCGCCCCTTTGAGATCATCTTCGTGGACGACGGCTCCACCGACCGCTCCTGGCAGCTCTTGACCGACCTGAACCGGGAACATCCCCAGCACATCCGGGCCCTGCAATTCCACCGCAACTTCGGCCAGCACCAGGCCATTTTTGCGGGATTCCAGGCCGCCCGGGGCCAAGTGATGGTCACCCTGGACGCGGACCTGCAAAATCCCCCCGAGGAGATTCCCCGCCTGGTGGCCAAACTGGAAGAAGGCTACGATACCGTGGGGGGCTGGCGGGAAAACCGCCGGGATTCCCTCTTCCGGCGGCTCCCCTCCCAACTGGTGAATTACGTCATGTCCCGGGTCACCGGGATCAACCTCCGGGACTACGGCTGCATGCTCCGGGCCTACCGCCGGGAGGTGATCGACAGCATCAACCAGTGCCAGGAATCCTCCAGTTTCATCCCCGCCCTGGCCAACCTGTTCTCCCGCCGAGTGGCGGAAATTCCCGTGGGCCACGCCGAACGGGAGCGGGGCCAGTCCAAGTACAGCCTCGTCAAGCTCCTGCGCCTCAATTTCGACCTGATGACCGGCTTTTCCAATCTGCCCATCCACTTGGTGGGGTTCATGGGGGTGGCCATCGCGGTCCTGGGGCTCTTGTTCGGGTTCTTCCTGTTCCTCCGGCGGATCTTCGTGGGTCCGGAAGTGGGAGGCTTGTTCACCCTATTCGCCATCCTCTTCGTCTTCGTGGGCCTCAACACCCTGGGCCTGGCCCTCATCGGCGAATACGTCGGCCGCATCTACCGGGAGGTGCGCCAGCGCCCCCGCTTCGTCATCCGCCAAACCCTGGGCCCGGAGCCCTGAGGAATCTCTGCTTTCCCCTGCCATAAAATCCGGTATAATAGGGACGGGAAAACGCGGTATGGAAGTACGGCCTGGCGGGCTCCGGCCCCCCGGTAAATCTCCGAATACGATCTCCATACCCCTGTAAATGTGATATGCGCATCATCTTCATGGGTTACCACAATATCGGCTACGTCTGCCTGGAGGCCCTGATCGGGCTCACCCGGGAGTTAGGTGATGAGATCGTGGCGGTGGTCACCCATGCCGACGACCCCCGAGAAGAGATCTGGTTCGCGTCCGTGGCCAAGCTGGCCTTTGAAAACTGTCTGCCGGTCTACCAGCCCGCCGACCCCAATGACCCGGCCTTCGTGGCCGCCATGCAGGCTTTACAACCGGATTTGCTGTTTTCATGTTATTATCGCCACATGCTGAAGCAGCCGCTTCTGGACCTCCCCCGCTTGGGGGCCTTGAATCTCCACGGCAGCCTGCTGCCCCGCTACCGGGGCCGCTGTCCGGTGAACTGGGTCCTGGTCCACGGCGAGACCGAAACCGGCGTAACCCTGCACTACATGGAGGGAAAGGCCGACCGGGGCGACATCGTGGCCCAGAAGGCTATCCCCATCACCCCGGAAGACACCGCGGTCACCCTCTTTGCCCGGCTGACCGCCCAGGCGGGGAAACTCTTTCGGGAAACTTACCCGCTACTCCGGAGCGGCCAGGCTCCCCGGCATCCCCAGGATCACACCCTGGCCTCCTATTTCGGCGGCCGCACGCCGGAAGACGGACGCATCGACTGGGGCCAGTCCGCCACGGCGATCTATAACCTGATGCGGGCCGTGACCCATCCCTATCCCGGCGCCTTCACCTTTCTTAACGGGCGCAAGCTCTATGTCTGGAACGGCCGTCCCCTGGCGGCGCCCATGGCGGCCCCCCAGGTGCCCGGCCAAATCACCGCCCGCCTGCCGGGTGAAGGATTGCTGGTGGCCACGGGGGAGGGCCAGTTCCTCATCACCCAGGCCCAGTGGGAGGGGGAACCGGAATTTTTGGGGCCGGTCATCGCCACCTGGGAGCATTTGGTGGGGCAGCGATTAGGTTGAAGTTGAGAAAAATCCGTAGGGTGGGCACGGCCCACCTTGTTAAAATGAGTCTTCGGTTTATGGTGGGCAGTGCCCACCCTACATGTATAGAAACGCATAGGTAACGCATGAAAATCCTGATCCTCGGAGTCAACGGCTTCATCGGCAACGCCCTCACCCGGCGCATCCTCACCACCCGGGACTGGGAGGTTTACGGCATGGACCTCCATTCCAACAAGCTGGAGGAAGTCCTCAACCTCCCCCGGTTTACCTTCCTGGAAGGCGATATCGGCATCAACAAGGAGTGGATCGAATACCATATCAAGAAATGTGACGTGGTCCTGCCCCTGGTGGCCATCGCCACCCCCATGACCTACGTCAAGCAGCCTCTGCGGGTCTTCGAACTGGACTTCGAGGAAAACCTGCGGATCGTGCGCCAGTCCGTCAAGTACCGCACCCGCATTATCTTTCCTTCCACCTCCGAAGTCTACGGTATGTCGCCGGATGCGGAGTTTTCCGAAGACGACTCCACCCTGGTGCTGGGGCCCATCCACAAGCA
>CAYNMI010000338.1:0-2742 GCA_964398095.1 uncultured Desulfobacca sp. | reverse complement strand
TGGCCAATGAAATTTTTCAACGGCTCTTGGGACAATAATCCTGGGCGTCTAGGCGTTTTTGCGAAGGAAATTCTCTTGCCAAGGCGCTAAGGCGCAAAGACAAAGACGCAAAGAGGAGTATAAATGATCCCCTACTGCAGCATTTGCTGGGATGCCAATACGGTCAAGCTATTGGACCAGCGGCGCCTGCCCGCGGAAGAACTCTATCTGGAGATCACGGATTATCACGAGATCATCGAGGCCATCCGGACGCTCGCCATCCGGGGAGCCCCGGCCATCGGGGTGGCCGCGGCCATGGGCGCGGCCCTGGGGGCCCTGGATTTAGAGACGCAGGACCCGCGCGAGTTCCAGGTGCGCTTTCAAACCATTTGCCGGGAGATTGCCGCAGCCCGGCCCACCGCGGTCAATCTCTTTTGGGCTTTAGACCGGATGCTGTTGGTAGCTCAAGATCATGCAGCCGAATCCCCCCAGGTTATCAAGGACCGCCTGGTGGCCGAAGCTCAGACGATGCTCAAAGAAGATGAAACCACCAACCGGCACATGGCCCAGGCGGGGCAGGTCTTGATCCGCGACGGCCAGCGGGTGCTCACCCATTGCAACACCGGGGCCCTGGCCACCGGGGCCTACGGCACCGCCCTGGGGGTGGTGCGGGCCGCCTGGGAGGCCGGGAAACGCTTCTCCGTCTGGGTGGACGAAACCCGGCCCCTCCTTCAGGGGGCCCGGCTCACCACCTGGGAGCTGGGAAAATTGGGGATTCCCTACACCCTCATCCCCGACGGGGCCGCGGCCACCCTGATGCACCAGGGGAAGGTGGACCTGGTCATCCTGGGGGCGGACCGCATCGCCGCCAACGGCGACACCGCCAACAAGATCGGCACTTACAGCGTGGCGGTCCTGGCCCACCATCACGGCATCCCCTTTTACGTGGCGGCGCCGCTGTCCACCTTTGATTTCTCTATTCCCGACGGCAACCACATCCCGGTGGAAGAGCGGGCTGCGGAAGAGGTGACCCATCTCTGGGGGCACCCCGTGGCCCCGGCCGGCGCCCCGGCCCTGAACCTGGCCTTTGATGTCACCCCCAACGATTTGATCGCCGGCATCGTTACCGAGAAAGGGATCATGGAGCCGCCGTTCTCTTCCAGTCTGAAGCCTTATCGGCCGACCCAGGAGTAAGGTGATGCGGATTGTATCCCGATTATTATTAGGATTGTTAATCGTGGCACTGGCCCAGCCGGTTATGGCTGCCGGCCCTTTCAACATCCGGTTTCCAGCCTCGTACGAGGGGGTCGATCCCCAGGCCGTTACCTTGGTGGGCAGCATTCAACACTACCGCATCAAGAAAGGCGACGATCTCCTGGAACTGGCCCGGGACTATGGCCTGGGCTACACGGAACTCGGGGCCTTGTACCGCCAGTGGGACCCGTTTCTTCCCCCCGTAGGTGCGGTAATTACCATTCCCACCCAGTGGATTGTGCCCAATAGCCGGGGCAATCAGATCATCGTCAATACCGGGGAAATGCGGCTCTACTACTACATCAAAAATAACAGCCAGGTCTATACCTTTCCCATCGGCATGGGGGTGTTGGATTACCGGACTCCCCAGGGAAAATTTCGGGTGATTAATAAGAAGGTGCATCCCACCTGGCATATCCCCAAGGAATTACAGGCCAAATACGGCATGTCCGAGATGCCCCCGGGCCCGGACAACCCCCTGGGGGATTACAAGCTCACCCTGTCCTGGGGCGATTACGGCATCCACGGCACCGCCTTCCCCCTGGGGGTAGGCCGCCTGGTGAGCCACGGCTGCACCCGTATGTACCCGGAACATATCAAAAAGCTCTTCGCCATGGTGCCGGTGGGCGCCACGGTGGAGTATATCTATGAGCCGGCCAAGATCGGCTTCCGCCAGGGCCACATCTATCTCTCGGTGCACCAGGATGTGTACTTCAAAATTCCTTCCATGATCCTGCACGTTTTGAATTTATTGGAGCAGCGGGGCGTGGCGGATCAGGTGAACATGCGCAAGGTGATGCAGGTGGTGGAAGAACAGAACGGCATGCCGCTGGACATCACCCGGGGAGCGTCCGGAGAGAGGCTGGCTCAAACCGCGTCTTCCCCTTAAGGGCTCCTGCTCTCTTACCAATTGCCGAATCATGACCATGGGGGCCGTCACTCAGGCCCCCATTTCCTTTCCGTAACCAAGCTTTTTTCAAGGCTTGCCTGACCGCTTTCATGAAGGCCCTTCATGAGGAGGCACCAGGGGACCTGATACCAAGGAGCAGTCAAACAGGCGGCACGGTCGTCTCGCCTGCTCACGCGCAGTTTGAAGCCTGCGTCTATAAAAATAGCTCTTGGAACGCGACTCGGTATCAGGTCCGCAAGGACGTGTTCAGCAGGAGGGCAAAATTGCTGGCCCCCAAAAAGACAGAAGGTGTGGTGAGCATACCGCTCTCCACACCCTCTGAAACTGAGCACTTTGGGGTTTAACCCGAATGACTGCAGTTATGCCTTACTTGGTCGCCTTCTTGGCCGCCGGTGGGCATTTCACCTTTTTGGCCCGCTTGTGGTGTCTGAACTTCTTGTGTTTTACGTACTTAACCCTGGCACACACTTTTGCCGCGGCGTCTTCGGCCCGGGCTGCAGCCGCTTCAGCCTTGTTGGCTGCCGCGGAAGCGCGAGGGACGGGAACTTTGGCATCTTGTGCGGCCGCTTCAGCCTTTACTACCGACGCGGCTGCCCGAT
>CAYNMI010000337.1:0-2752 GCA_964398095.1 uncultured Desulfobacca sp. | reverse complement strand
AAAGGCATAGCAATAACGTTTCTTGGTCGCCTTGGCCATGTCGCCTGTCTCCTTATCGATCTATTTTCCGCTTACGGTTGTCTTGCTCTCGGGGTTTAGAAATTGCATGTTAGCGTGAAAAATTCCAAAAAGCAAATGCATAACGGCTCTCAACTCCATCTCTTCGCCGGACTGCCGGGAATCCACCCCTGGTGCAGGTTATCCGGCCAGGCGCCGGAGTTATGGAAAATAGCAGGATCTCTGTTATAATGCAAGACATGCAATTTCCCCTGCTCCGGATATGGGGGCCGCGTCTCCTGCAGAAATTGGGTCTGGGCTCCAAGGGACAGCCGGTTTGGGGATCGGAAGCCCCCACTATCCTGGGTATCTGCTCACACTGTGGCGCCGTGGTTCTCGAAGGGTGGCACCGGAGGACCCCGGAAGGGCTCCTGTGTCTTCGTTGCGCCAATAAAGGATGACAACTGATGCTACCGGTACAATTTGACTTCAAGGTAAGCGAAGATCGACGCAGCATGAATTTCGAGGGGGTTGAAGCCGGGCCTGCCGATCCGGAGGGGGCCCTCAATCTCCACCTGCGGCTGGCCCGGGATTACCTGGTTTTGAGCGTCTGGCCGGTTAAGGGCGAGCTGGCCCGGGTGACCGAGCAACTGGCCGAGATTTTAGGCCCTCCCAAGGATAAGCCCTCGTTCTGCGGCTTCGGCGACTGTATGGATGACGATAAAGACGCCCCCCAGCAGACCACCCTGTGGGAGTTCGAGCCGGCCGAGCGGGCAGAGGTGCTCACGAAGGTTAGGACTTTTCTTGGTTTGTCATGGTGAAATCTGGCGCCGACCTGCAAGAGCCATGGTATTTGAATGTCCAACCGCCTCAGGAGGGTTGATATGAGACAGGCAATCATTTATCCCGGCGAGGATGGTTATTGGGTGGCTGAGTGCCCCAGCCTGCCGGGATGCATAAGCCAAGGGAAAACCAAGGAAGAAGCCATCGCCAATATCAAGGAAGCCATCCAGGGATATGTTAAGGCTTTGGAACAAGATGGGCTGCCGGTGCCTGAAGAGCGGTTCGAATCTATCTTGCTGGCAGTATGAGCAAACTGCCCAAGCTCTCCGGCCGAGAATGCCTTAAGGTCTTGGAAAAAGCAGGGTTTGTCTTCAAGAGGCAGGAGGGCAGCCACATAATTTTACGCCGGGATGAGCCATTTGCCCAGTTGGTCGTCCCGGATCACAAAGAGTTGGACCGTGGTACTTTAAGGGCGATAATTAGACAATCCGGCCTGACCGTGGATGAATTCATTAACTTGATTTAATTATTAAATCAATAACCTTACCCAGGAACCGGGGCAGGGGCCAGTTAAACAAAAGTCTTAGCCCCCTCTCCCAAACTCACTGCAAAAAATCCTTCACCTCCCCCAGGCCCCGCTCCCGGGCGCGCCGGTAAACTGCCAGCCCCAGGGCCAGGTCTTGAATAATGAGGCCGGTGGAGTCAAACATCGTAATCTCCTCGGGCGCCTCCCGCCCCGGTTTTTTGTCAGCCACAATCTCTCCTAAAGACCCGTAGACCTGCGCCGGGGTCAGCTCGCCCCGGGCCAGGGGCACGTTGATCTCCCCGGAGTGGGACGCCTGGGCCCAATCATCCACCACCACCTTGGCCGCGGTGAGAATCGCCGGGGCCAGTTCCTGTTTGCCCGCGGCATCCGCGCCGATGGCGTTGATATGGGTCCCCGGCGACACCCACTCCCGCCGCACCACCGGGGTCCGGCTGGGAGTGGTGGTGACCACGATGTCCATGCCCGTCACCGCCTCGGCGGCTTCGGTGGTGGCCCGGGTTTTCACCCCAAAGGCCGCCGCCACTTCCGCCGCTAAGCCTTGCGAGTGCTCCCGGTGGCGGTCGAACACCACGATTTCTTTAATGGGCCGCACTTTTAAAATTGCGTCCACCTGGGTGCGGGCCTGGGCCCCGGCGCCGATCACCCCCAACCGGCTGGCGTCGCGCCGGGCCAGGTGCTTGGCAGCCACCCCGCCTGCGGCCCCGGTGCGGTAGTTGGTGATATGGGTGCCGTCCAGGTCGGCGAATTCCAGGCCCGTATCCGGATCATTCAACAGAATTTTGGCCATCACCGTGGGCAAACCCTGGGCCGGGTTGCCGGGATGGACATTGACCCATTTCAACCCGCAGATGTGGTCCCGGGCCAGAAAGATTTCCCCGTACATGGCCCGAAAGTCCCCATGCTCCAGGTTTAAGTAGGCTTTGGGGGGCATGTTCACCCGGCCTTCGCCATAGGCCCGGAAGGCCTCCTCCACCGCGGCCAGGGCCAGGTCCATATCCAGCACCTGCATCACCTGGGAACCGGTCAGGACTAAGCTCATATATCCTCCATAGGGATTTGGCAGTTCAAGGTTCAAAATCCAGGTTGAGTCTCAAAAACAACCTTGAACTTTGAACCTTGAACTTTGAACTAATCTTTTCCCCAAAGCGGCACCACCTGGAAGCGGTCCACGTCCACCAGGCCCAGGTCCGTGAGTTTCAAGGCCGGGATGACCGGCAGGGCCAAAAAGGACAGGGCCATGAAGGGATCTTGGAGAGCGCCCCCCAGATCGTGGTAAGCCTGCTTGAGGCGGCGGTAAGCCGCGGCCACCCGGTCCAGGGGCATGGGGCTGATCAACCCGGCAATGGGGAGCGGCAGGTCAGCCAAGACCCGGCCGCCGGCCACCACCGCCATGCCGCCCCCCAGGTCCACCAGATGGCGAACCGC
>CAYNMI010000336.1:0-2759 GCA_964398095.1 uncultured Desulfobacca sp. | reverse complement strand
ATTTTAAGAGGAAGGAGGCAAGGTTATGCAGGTTCAGGCCATGGCGGCGTTGCAGCGCGGCGGCCCCCTGGCGCCCTGGCAATATGAGACGCCGGAGTTGGGGCCTTACGATTGTATCCTGAAGGTCAAGGCCTGCGGGTTGTGCCACAGCGACCTCCACGTCATTGACGGCGCGTTTAACCCCACCTACCCGGTGGTGCCGGGCCATGAAGTGGTGGGGGAAGTCGTGGAGACGGGCGCCATGGCCAGGCATCTCAAGAGCGGCGACCGGGTGGGCGTGGGCTGGGAACGGTCCTCCTGCCTGGTCTGCCGGGATTGCCTGGCGGGCCGGGAAAACCTGTGCGCGGCCAACCGCACCGTGATCACCGGCGGCTACGGGGGCTTCGGGGATTATCTGTTCATGGACAGCCGCTTTTGCTTTCCCCTGCCCCCGGGAATCGCCACGGAGGTGGCGGGGCCGCTCCTGTGCGGCGGGGTGACGGTCTATGCCGGGCTGAGAAACGCGGGCATGTCTTCGGGCCAGGAAATCGGGGTCCTGGGCGTGGGCGGCTTGGGGCATCTGGCCATCCAGTTTGCCGCCAAACTCGGCAACCGGGTCACCGCGTTCACCACCAGCCCCGACAAGGCCGACCTGGCGGTGCGGCTGGGGGCCCAGGCCGCGGTGGTTACGGGGCGCGAGAAGCTGCGGCTGCCGCGCCCCCTGGATATCCTGGTGAGCACCGCCCCGGCCAGGCTGGACTGGAATCAATACCTCAAATTGCTGGGCTCCAACGGCACCATGGTCTTTTTGGCCATCATGGACGAACCCCTGGGCATCAATCCGCTCCTGCTCCTGGGGAAGCAACTGCGGGTCATGGGCAGCGCCATCGGCGGCCGCAGCAGAATTTTGGAGACGCTGGATATCGCCGACCGCTATGGCGTGGCCCCGATGATCGAGACCTTTCCCCTCGCGGCAGTCAACACCGCCATCGCCAGGCTGCGGGACAACACCGTCCGCTTCCGGGCCGTAGTGGTGATGTAAGGGCCTAAAACGTAAAGACCTTGGACTCCGCGGCCAGGTCGATGAGGGTGACGCCGGTGCCGATGACGGTGCCCGGGGGCAGGTCGTCGGCCCCGATGAGCCGGCTCTCGGCGCAGGGCTTGCACACCAGGATGGTGGCCTTATTTTCCACCAGGAACTTCCAGTAGGTGATGAGTTCGTCCCCGGTGGGGGCCTTGACCCGCTCGGTGAGCGACAGGTTGGTGAAATAGGCCGCGTCGTCCACCAGGAACACGGTGACGTCGTGGCCTTTTGCCGCGGCGATCTTGGCGAACTGGAAGCAGCGGACCGCCCGGGTGGGGTCTTCGGGACCCCGGGTCAGGACAAAGAGAAACTTGCTCATGGAGCCTCCCGTGTCGGATTTTTAAGAGGAAGTAAATATCAGGGAATCAACGGCCGCGATTATAGCGCGGTTATGCACTTAAGTGAAGGAGTTGGCGGGGGGTTTTTTTGAAAACGAGGGCCGCGTCGAGACCTCAGATTTGCTCTGAAGCCTTCTGATAGGGGACCGCCACCGTCAGCATGGGAAAATGGCGGGCATTGAGCGTGACCAGACGGGCTTGCCGCATGGCCGCCGTAGCCGCGATCAGGGCGTCCGCCAGCCCCACCCCATGGCTGGGGCCGTAATCCCGCCGGTAGAGGCCGCCTTCTTGGGCGATTTCCCGGGTCAGGGGAACCACCTCAAAGGCCGAGAGGAACTCCTCCAGGAGACGGCGCTCCTCCCCCTCCCGGACCCCGGCAAACAGCTCCGCCACCGTGATCGTGGAGACCAGCAGGGTTTCCGTCCGGGCCTCCAGATAGGCCACCGCCTCAGTCCGTCCCCGGAGATAATCCACCAGGACGTCGGTGTCCAGCAGGAGCGGCGCCGCCATGGCTCACGCCTCGGGGCCGACCAGGCGGTCCCACTCCCGGCGCAAGGCCTTGAAGTCAGGTAGATCGGTCCTGCCCTGCCACATACCCTTGGCCGCTTTTAGGCGCGTCCGGCGCGCTTGAGGCTGAAACCCGGCAATCAGCCGGTCGATGGCCTGACGGATCAACTCGCTCTGTTTCTTGCCGGTCTGCCGGGCAATGGCTTTCAGGGCGAGGCGTTCAGCTTCGGTGAGATAAATCTGGGTCCTGACCATGGCCACCATACCTTATCATGATGTATATATATGATGTATAATTATGGTTAATTGTCCCGGATTTGTCAAGGCCCCTGCCCTTCCCGGCCCCTCAGTGCATCCGGCCTCATGAGGTGGCCTTGCTCCCTGATGCCCGGGACTGCGCCTCCAGGTGTTTGCGCTTTAAGACCTCCGGGTCGCCGGCCACGGGGGAGACGGCCACGAAATTGACGTCCTCAAAGAAGACCTCGAACCAGGTCCAGTCGTCCGGGATGGGTTCGTCGCAGACGCAGACCCGGCCTCCGGGGGCCTCCCAGGGGACCGCCAGCCAGTCGGGGAGAAAAGCCGGTTCGGGCGCGGCCCGGAGCATGGTGGTGCCGTCCCCGAAATTTTTCATAGTGAGGGCGCCGATTTCCAGACAATAGCCGGCCTCATCCTCCACCAGCCGGGCCGGGCGGTAAATCCGGGCGCCCACCTGCAATTGGTTCGACATTATTTTCTTTCCCTTATGCCGGCTTCACGCCGGTGACCGAAACGCTAGAAGCTATTTCAAAACCTCCTTTTGCCCCAATTTGTTATTCTGAGCGCAGCGAAGGGTCTCAAGTATTTAAAAATAT
>CAYNMI010000335.1:0-2765 GCA_964398095.1 uncultured Desulfobacca sp. | reverse complement strand
CCGTCTGCCCCGGGGTGCGGATATCCTTGTAGAGGATATAGGCGACGGCGTTGGGGTTCTGCTCCCGGACATACAGGGCCTGCTTCAGGGAGGCAGTGCAGCAGAAGTCGGAGCAATAGGGCAGATGTTCCGGGTCCCGGGAACCGGCGCACTGAATGAAGGCCACCGCGCCGGGGGCCTTGCCGTCGGAGGGCCGCACGATCTTGCCCGCTTTGGCCATCTCCTCCATTTCGATATTGGTGATCACGTCCTTGGAGACGCCATAGCCCAGGTGAGTAAGCTTGGTGGCGTCATAGGGCTTCCACCCCGAGGCCAGGACCACGGTCCCCACCCGCAGGGTCTCCAGGTCGCCGCCAACCGTGATGTCGGCGTCAAATAACCCGGGCTGGCCGTCGAGTTTCTCCAGGGTAGCTGAGGTCATCACCTTGATTTTGGGATGATTCTTGACTTCCTGGATCATCTTGAAGACCACCGGCTCCTGGAGGGTGGTGTAGGGGTAGCTGGAGGGGGTCTGCCGGTACATCTTGGCGGCGAATCCGCCCAACTGCGCCTCTTTCTCCACCAGGACCACCTGGTAGCCGTTGTTGGCCGCTTGCAGGGCGGCGCTCAAGCCCGCGGTGCCGCCGCCGATGACCAGAATGGTCTTGTCGCATTCGGTCTCGTACGGTTCCGGCATCTCGGCCTTCTTGATGCGGGCGCAGGCCATGCGGAGATAGTCTTCCGCCAGGGCCTGGGTGTGCTCGTTGTTGGGTTCCTGGGTCCAGGCCACCTGCTCCCGGATGTTGCAGCGCTCCACCAGGACATTGGGGAAATCGAACTCTGCGAATTTGACCCGGGGCGAGCAGGCGGCCACCACGATGGCATTAATGCCCTCGCCTTCCGGGTTGAGGTCTTCCAGGATCATGGCCCGGCCCTCGGGGCTGCAGAGGATGTCAGCTTCTTTGATGTGCTGGATCTTCCCCTCTTTTTTGATCACCTTGGTGATGCTCTCAAAATCCATGGCCTCGGCGATGCCACAGCCCTTGCACAAATAGACGCCGTATTTCTTTTCCATTTCCATCATGACCTCCTGCCCAGGGCGATGAGACTCTTAAGGGCGGCCCCGGTGCCATCCTGCACCGACTTGGTCACATCCAGGGGGCCCTTCAAGGTTCCCACGGCGTAGACTCCCGACGGCAACAGGTCTTGAATGACGAAGCCATCCGGGGTGTAAGACAACGGCAGGGGGAAGGGGGAGGCTTTGGTGGAGGGCACCATGCCCACCGCCAGGACCACCATATCGAAGACCATGCTCACCTTGTCGCCGGTGGCGGTATTTTCCGCCACCACCACGACGTTGTCGGTCCCGGGTTCCTGGGTGATCTTGGCCACCTTACCCCTAATCAGATGGACATTCTCATCATCCCGGACCTTCCAGTAAAACTGCTCGTAACGGCCCGGGGTGCGGATATCGATGTAAAAAATATACGGTTCGGTCTCCGGGTCTTTTTCCCGCAGGTAAGTGGCCTGCTTCAGAGAGGCCATGCAGCAGATGTAGGAACAATACGGCAGATGGTTTTCATCCCGGGAGCCGGCGCACTGCACAAAGGCCACCTTTTTGGGCGGCTGCTGGTCGCTGGGCCTGAGGATCTGGCCGCCGGTGGGGCCGTTGGAGGCCGCCAGGCGCTCCATCTGCATATTGGTGATAACGTTGGCCACGACGCCGAACCCGAGATTGTCCATCTTGGTGGCGTCGTAGGGTTCCCAGCCGCTGGCCATGATGATGGCCCCCACGTTGAAATTCAAGGTCTGGGGTTTCATGTGCAGCTCGATGGCGTCGTACTTACAGACCTCCAGGCATTTCTGGCCGCAGTCGCCGCTGCACGCGCTCTTGTCGATGACGTACTGCTGGGGAAAGGCCATATCATAGGGCAGATAGGCCGCTTTGGTCTTGTCCAGACCGTAGTTGAAATCATTCACCCGCCACTGGGGGCACGCTTCCGCACAGGCATGGCACGCCACGCAACGATCATTGACATAGCGGGGGTGCACCTTCACGGTGACGTCGAAATTGCCGGCGCTGCCGCTGACCTGGGTCACTTCCGCCATGGTGTAAAAGCTGATGCGGGGATTTTCTTTGATCCGGCGAAAGTTGATTTCCAAACCGCAGGTGGGCGGGCAGAGCTTGGGGAAGTATCGGTGGAGTTGGGCAACCCGGCCGCCCAGGTAGGGGGCCGCCTCGGTGATGATCACCTGAGACCCGGCTTCCGCCGCCTCCAGGGCCGCGGTGAGGCCGCTCATGCCTCCCCCGATGACCAGAATTTTGTTTTCGGCGTTCACACAAGTCCTCCTTGGGGACGTTGAAGCGATCCAGAGCTTTGGCCGGGTCTCGGCTCCGGCTTAATCCCTGAGACCCACTTTCTCCCTGTATAATACATTGTGAATTTGGGTTCAAGGAAAAAACGTCACTCTGGTAGGGAGATAGTGCTGCATCCCTCAAAAAATTGGCCGTGGCTGGCCAGGGGGCCTGAGACCACGGCCAAAAAACAGCCCGGGGCTCCGGTCACCCGAAGCCCCGGAACCTAGCCGTTCTTACTTAACCAACTGCTTGTAAGGCTCGGTCTCGAACTTCCACTCGTTGGTGTTCTTATCGTACTGCGAAATGGTGAACACCTTCCACTTGCTGTCATCGATGCTCAGGAAGTCGGAGCGGTAGTAGTAACCGGGATAACGGCTCTCTTCCCGGAACAGGATGTGGCGCAGGTGGGCCTCACCGGAGAGGATCC
>CAYNMI010000334.1:0-2770 GCA_964398095.1 uncultured Desulfobacca sp. | reverse complement strand
TCAGGGCCGCCTCCTGGGCCCAGGAGCCGGAATTGGTCAGCCCATAGATGAGGGGGCGCCGGGCCCGGCTCAAGAGTTGGGCCGCCTCCGCCAGGGCCGCCTCGTAGGCCACCGTCTCCCGGCGCCCCTTATGGCGGACCTGGGGCGCGGTCAGGCGGTGGCGCTCTTTCTTGGGATGAAATTTCTTGGCGTGGAAGAAGCGGCTCACGCCCCACAGACAGACGTTGGCGACCTCAACAATCCGGTCCCCTTCCAGGCTGACATCCAGGTCATCACAGAGACAACCGCAACCGGGACAGATGATGGATTCGTGCCGGACTTCCACGTTTTGCTTACACCTAACTTGGTCTAGACGTTACCATACTACCATTAATCCCCCGCCCTGCCCAGCACATAATCAGGCCGGGCCGGCTTCGTCCCGTGGGACCGGCTGGCCAGGCCGCCCTCCGGGAACCCTGCAACCCGCCGCTCCGCGGAATCCGTCAACCGGGGCCCAATCTGCAAATTCCGGGGGGAGAGTTTTTTAAATTAACATTTCCTCCTCCACGCGGTCTCAAGTATTAGAACCCATTTTACCGGGCTCCGGAGGACGATTTAGCCTGAAGGAGGGAAAACATGAAAAAGATGGCATTGTTATCCACGCTGGCCGCGGTGTTATTCGCCGTGCCCGCGGTTCAAGCTCAGATGGGGCGCGGTCCAAGAATGGGAAACCGGGCCCCCCACATGATGAACCGGGGGGCCGTGATGCCGAACCGAGGCGCGCAATTTCAGAGAACCGGCTATGCCAGGCCGGGGCAGATGATGGGAAATCATGGCCAGCGGTTTGACCAGCGCGGCTTCAGAATGGACAACCGGGGACGCTACAACCAGGCCAATGGCCCCGGGAGATGGGCCCATAATCGTTACCGCCCGGCCTACGGCCAACGGGCCCAAGGCACCTATCGCCAGCCTTACAGACCGGCAGTTTATCGATCCAGGGCCTGGGGAAATAACCATTACCGCCCGCCTTACGCCCGCGGGTCCCAAGGCAATTACCGCCCCCCCTATGGAGCCCAGGGCTATGGTCCCGGGAGAGGGGCCTATAATCGCCCGTCCTCACCCAATCCTCCGGCCTGGGGACCTGCTGCCCATCGGAACGGCAACCACCCCGGCTCAGTTTCTTCCCGGCCGGCGGGCTGGACGCCCCCCCAGAACCCCCAAGCCGGCCAGAGAAGCTGGGGATCGGCCTCCCATAACCCCAACTCCCACCCAGCCCCCGGAACTTGGGGAACGGCTTCTAACTCCGGCAGCCCGCCCGCGGCCCCGACCTCCGGTTGGTCGGGCAACCGGGCCTATAACCACGCCACTCCGGTAAATTACGAGACCGGCGGCTCGACCTACCAGCATTCTGCCAATGGATCAGGAACCACGGGGACCACGGGATCCACGACTAACGCCAACCCCTAACCGTCGGGAACGAACCATGATGAACCGGAAATACCGCCGCTCCTCTCCCCTCCGCTCCGGGGCTCCTCTGTAGAGGCGCGGCGCCGGTAACTTGATATAATCTCCCCCCACCAACCCCCTAGTCCAGGCAGGGCCGCACCGGCCCTGCCTTTTTTATCTGGGGGGTTTGAGGCCGGCCGCGAGGCTCCCAGGACCAACGGCGCCAAAGAAATTCGGCTGGCCGCCGCATTTTTGATAAAATAATCCATAACCCCGGCAAGAGCGCCGCAGCCCCAATCCCACCGCGCTCCACCCGGACACTAACTCTTGGGGGAAATACCCACCCGTTGCCATGCGTTACGACGGCCCCATCTACCGGCCCCCCAGTGAAGCCGACAGCCTCCTCGTCCAGGCCACCGTGGGCTGCCCCCACAACCTCTGCACCTTCTGCATGGTCTATAAGGACGGTGTCAAGTTCCGGGTGCGGCCGGTGGCCGAAATCAAGGCGGACCTGGACGAGGCCGCGGCCTCGTACGGCTCCCGGGTGCGCACCCTGTTTTTCCCCGCGGGCAATACCATCGCCATGCCCGCCGCGGCCCTGGCCGAAATTTGCCGTTACGGCTACGCCGTCTTGCCCCGCCTGGAGCGGATCACCGTCTACGGTTCGTCCCAGTATATCCGCCGCAAAGGGCCGGAGCAGCTCCAGACCCTGGCCCAGGCAGGGTTGGGGCGGATTCACGTGGGGGTGGAAAGCGGCGATGACCTCATCCTGACCCGAATCAGGAAGGGCGCCACCGCCCAGGACCACATCGAGGCCGGCCGGATAGCCCGGGCCGCGGGGATTGAAATCAACGCTTACGTCATCCTGGGGATCGGCGGCCAGGACCGCTCCGAGGCCCATGCCCGGGAGACCGCCCGGGTCATCAACCACATGCAACCCGCGGTGGTGCGCCTCCGGACCTTCGTGCCCAAGATCAACACCCCGCTGCTGGCGGACGTCCAGGCCGGCCGCTTCCGGATGCTCAGCCCCCACCAGGTGCTGGCCGAAACCATGGCCTTGCTTGCGCAAATTACGGTCCCCACCCGGGTGGCCAGCGACCATTATACCAATTACCTGGAAGTGGCCGGCCGCCTGCCCCAGGACCGGGAGGCCATGCTCGAGGGCCTGCGCCGGGCCCGGCGCCGGGACGAAGCCACCTTCCGCCCTTTTTTCATCGGCACCCAGTGATTGTATCGAGAGGCCGGGAGGCGTAAGCGCGGACCCGCGGACCCGCCCTGGCCGACCCCCTCTTATACCGTTTTCCGTTTTCCGTTTTCCGTTTTCCGTAAAATAATTTAGGGAATT
>CAYNMI010000333.1:0-2774 GCA_964398095.1 uncultured Desulfobacca sp. | reverse complement strand
GAGGCGGCACCGTTACAACGTCTGGTTCACCCTCATCGCCGAATCGGAGGAGCGTCTGGAGCAGATTCTGGAGGAAATCTCCCGGGCCGCGGCCGTGGAGGAAATCCTCAGCCTCCCGGCCCAGGAGGTCTTTAAGATCAAAGTGGATTTTCCGCTGTAACCGTCTGGCTTTCCCAAGGCACGCACAACACCGGGCAGGGCAGCAGGCGCACCACTTTTTCCGCAGTGGAGCCGAAAAAGACTTCCTCGATGGGTCCCCGGCCGCTCCGGCCATAGCCTCCCATGACGATCAGGTCCACCGCCAGGTCCCGGGCAATGACCGCGATTTCCTGGAAAGGAATGCCCACGCTCACCATACTGGTCACTTCCAGGCGGTCGCGACCATAGGCCGCCAAAAATTCATCCAGGCGCTGCTGAGCCTCCTCCCGGAACCCCGGCAGAAGGCTCTCCGGCTCCACTTTCAGGTGCTCGGCCACCCGGGTCATGACGGTCTGCTGGATGACATGGAGGAGGACGAGCTTGGCCTCGAAACGCCGGGCCAGGTTTTGGGCCACCTTGAAGGCGGCGCCGGCGCATTCCGAAAAGTCCGTGGCTACCAGAATGGCTTTGAAATCCATCGACGCGATCCTTCCTTAATCCGGCCCGGTCCCGGGGCTTGGGCCGGACGGCTGATCCCTGCGCCTGCCCGGTTATTTCACTATCGCCTTGAGCCTTTTAAAGACCTGGGCGGGGCTGTCAAACACCCCGTCCTCCACCAAAAGCACCTTGCCGAGCTTATCCACCACGACGGTGGTGGGGGTGCCGTCGATATGGAAGACGTCCACGCCGATATCCCAATCAGGATCGGGCACCATGGGGAAAGGCACTTTATAAGCGGCTTTGAACCGCCGCAAGGACGCCCCATTATCGCTCTCGCCTATCGCGATAAACTTTACCTTGTCTTTGAGGTCCGACTTTGCCACCAGGTTGTATAACCGGTTCACGACCGGCGCCTGATCCACGCAATGGGGTCAGGTGGTGCGCATGATTTCCAGCAGGATATAGGGGGCCTTAATATCCTGAAGGGTGAAGGGTCCCGGCTTTTCCAGGCCCAGGTACTTCTGGTCGGCTGCCGAGAGGGTGCCGGAGAACTTGAGATTGGCAATCTGCGTATGCAGGGGAGCCGCCGGCGACTGCGAACCGTAAGCCAGCAGAAGCGCCAGGCCCATCACCAGGGCCAGGAAAACAGCTTGCCGATGCATGGTTTCCCCTCGAGAGATTTCCCCCTATCGGCCATTATTCATGAGATAGGGTCGTCTGGGGTGGCGTCATTCAGGCAGGGGCCGGGTCAGGCTGCCCAGGTTGAGAGCCTGACCCGGTTATGAAAAAGCTATTTCACGATCTGTTTGATCTTTTGGAGAACTTCATCGGCGTTTTCGAAGGTCCCGATCTGGACCAAAAGGATTTTGCCGGTCTTATTATTCAGGAGGACGGTGACCGGGTAGGGGGTGAAATTCAGGGCCTTGCCCATGGAGTTGGTGGGATCGGGCACCATGGCGAAGCGCACCTTGTGAAAGGTCTTCCACATCTTTACCTGCACATCCTGGTTGCCCTGACCTGCGCCGAGAAATTTTACCTTGGCCTTCAAGGCGGGATCGTTTTCCACCTTATCAAACAGGGCGTCCATCACGGGAGCCTGGGCCATGCAGTGCGGGCAACTGGTATTGAACTGTTCCACCACCACATAGGGCGCCTTGATGTCCCGCAGGCTGAACGGGCCCTGCTTGGCCAGCCCCAGATACTTGGAACCTTCAGCCGTAATGGTCGGGGGGAAATGGACATTTTTTACCGTTTGCCCGACAACGGGTTCCTTCTCCTGGGCGCCCGCCAGAGATACGGCGCCGAACAAGAATAGCAGTGCCAGACTGCAAATCAGAACCAGAACTTTATGCCTCATCATTAACCTGCCCCCTTTCAATCTTTTTGCTGAATGATAAATCATGCCTAAGCAAAGGGCAAAGGAAAAGCGCATCTGAGGCGCTTTTTCGTCCCCCCAGGCGATAATTTTGGAAACAATCCCGGTTCCAATGCCGCGGCGCGGCTCAGGGGAAGAAGCGCTCCTCCCGCCAATCCACCGGCACCCGGACCAGGGCCCCCTGGCGGTGCTCATAGACCAGATAGCCGTGGCGCACCCCGAACCCAAAGAGGCGCTGGGTGAGGAGCACGTCCTGGCGGCAGTAGGACTCCAACTCAGCCCAGCGGCCCGCGGCGTAGAGTTCCAGGGCCAGGAGACCGTCGCCGGTCTTGGCCTCTCCCAGGGTCTTTTCCGCCAGGTGATTGAGGGAAAGGCGGTGCCCCAGGAGGGCGTTAATCTCCTCCAGGATGTCCAGGGTGGGCACTTCCGCCAGATTGACCTTGGTGTAGGGTTGCAGCACCCGGTAGTCGAAGCGCTTGATATTGAAGCCCACTACCAGGTCCAATTTCTTTAAGCGCTGGGCCAGGCGCTCCAGATCGTGCTCCCGATAGGTGGTGGCCACCCCCGTATGGGTCTCGTGCATCACCGCCAACGACACCCCCATGCGGTGGCACTGGCCCCAGCCGCCCACGTCCGCGGCGGAACAGCAGGTCTCCAGGTCCAGGACCCCGATTTTACGGTTCCGGAACCAGGGGACCCCGGCGTCGTTCTCCGGCGCGGTTATGGCGCTGGGCTCCGGTTCTTTCACGATGATTACGTCCGGCAGAATCTCCATCTCCTCTTCGCCCAACAGCATCCCGGCGATCTTCAGGGTGGCCTC
>CAYNMI010000332.1:0-2801 GCA_964398095.1 uncultured Desulfobacca sp. | reverse complement strand
GCATCTCCTGGACCGTGGGATCGATAGAACACGTGGTCACATCTAATTCAGCCATATTTATTCCTCCTTAACCCCATTGAGTAGCGAAATATATTGTTATATACACACTACCATCTATACATGATCAAGGCAAGATAAATTGGCACAAGTTTATGAAAAAAATTATTGCTCAGGGATGGGGGTTGTGTAAAAAGTCCAAAATTCCCTCCCCCTTGAGGGGGGAGGGTTAGGGTGGGGGTGAAATAATTAGCGCGATTAACCAGTTATCTTCCCCCTCCCCTTAATCCCCTCCCGCCAGGGGAGGGGGAAAAGACTTTTTACGAGTGCATCAGGGATGGGGGAGACGCACCACCCGGAAGCCGATATAGCCATCGGCATAGGTGGGGGGCGCGGACTGGCGGGCAGCGCAGCGCAGGTCCCGGGGCCAGGAGATCCAGGAGCCGCCTTTGAGGAGGCGCAGGAAGCCGGGCTTGAAGGGGCCGCCGGTCCGGGGGGACACGTAGCGGTCCCGGCACCATTCGGAGACGTTGCCGGCCATGTCGAAGAGGCCGTAGCCATTGGCGGGAAAGGAGCCCACCGGCGCGGTGAAGCGGAAGCCGTCGGCGCCGGGGAGTTCGGTGCGGAAATTAGCCCGAAAGACCTTGCCGGCCCCCGGAGGCTGGTCCCCCCAGGGGTAGGACTTACCCACCAGCCCCCCTCGGGCCGCGGCTTCCCACTGGTTTTCGGTGGGGAGTTGGCAGGCCGCACCGGTGACCTTGGAGAGCCACCGGCAGAAAGCCCCGGCGTCGTCCCAGGTGACCCCCACCACCGGCTGGTTGGGTCCATTGAGGTTGCGGTCCTGCCAGTAGAGGGGCGCATGATACCCCGTGGCCTTGAGGAACCGGGCGTACTGGGCGTTGGTGATCTCGGTGACGCTGATATAAAACCGCGGCAGGCTCACCCGGTGGGGCAGGGCCTCATCATCATAGCGGCCGGGTTGGTTGGCCGGGGAGCCCAGGAGATACACGCCGCCGGGGATGAGCCGGAAGCGGATACCCTGGGATTCGAGGGTTTCCTGGGCAAAGACCGAAGCAGCGCAGAACATGGCCGCCAGGACAATCAACGTTATCCAGAGGGTTTTCGGTTTTCGGTTTTCGGTTTTCGGTGAATGCAAAAGGTTCATGTTCGCCTCAAGAATGAATCGAATTCAAACTAATAATTCCCTTTTCCCAACCAGAAGCCTAAAAAAGCATAAAAACCATGGTCCGTACCACCTTCGGCCACGGTCATACTTGGCGGTTACACCCTCTTGTTTATACCCCAAAACCGCCAACGGGAAACCGAAAACTTTATAATTCCACCACCCTCTGACAGGCAGTGAAATAGATGCCCACCCGGATATCCGCGGGTGATGACAAGCCCTTGGCCTTCGCGGCCATCTCCCGGTAGGCCAGGAGTTGGGGGCGGTATTTTTCGGTCTCCTGGGCCAGGAAGGTTTCCCAGTCTTCGCCGGCCGCGGGGCGGGAGGACTTGTAATCCAGGAGCCACCAGTGGTTGCCGTCGAAGACCAGGCGGTCGATGACGCCTCGGCGGATAGCGCCGGGCTGGGGTTGGTCTTCCAGGAGGAATTCGCTGGCCGCCCAGGGCAGATCGGGGCTGAGCAGGGCGGCCAGGAACGGGTCCTCCTGGCAGGCCTGAAGTTCCGGGTCCATCTCCGCGGCCAGGGCCGCGGCCGCGGGGGAGCTTAGGCCTTCCTGCCGGAGGGCCGCGGCCAGGGAGGCGGCATCGGGGCGGGGGCCGCCCTGGGCCATCGTCTGGAAGGCCCGGTGCATGACTTCCCCCCGGAGCCGGGCCGCGTCCCCGTCCGGAGCCGGTTCGGCTGCGAGCCGGGGGACCGTCTCCTCCGGGGGCGCCGCCAGTTGCGAGGGAAAGCTCACCTCATAGGGGGCGGCCTCCGGGCAAAAATCCCAGGGGGCGGGCAAGTCCAGGGGCGGCGGGGTGGCAACGGCCGGGGGCTGCGCCTCTGTGACCAGTTCCACCTGTATCTCCGGGTTTTCCCAGGAGGCCGCCAGCCCCGGGGGCGGCAGGTCCGGGCGGTAGTGCTGCTTGAGCCAGGCCAGGGGGCTTTCGCCCGGGGCCTGCCAGCGCCCGTGCTTATCCTGCCTGGCCAGGCCGGACATGACCAGGCGCTGCCGGGCCCGGGTCACCGCCACATAGAAGACCCGCCGGGCCTCGTCGACAATCCGCTGATTTTTCAAGTCCTTCAGGAGCAGGTACAGGGAACCCTGCTTGTCCTGGGTATAGGGCCGGAACAGGGCCAGGGCGTGGCGGTCGCCGCCGGGAATCTCCTCCAGAAGGAAGGGGGGGGTGTTGTCCTCGCTCCTTAAGGGCTGCCAGTCCAGGGAGGGGAGAAATACCCGGTCAAACTCCAACCCTTTGGCGCCGTGCACCGTGAGAATCTCCACCGGGGAGGCCTGGGCCCGGGGGTCCGGCGGCTGAAAGGCCGCGGCCAGGTTGAAGTCGGCCTTCCCGAAAGTGGCTTCGGGGAGTCCGGAGTCCGCCGCGGCCAGGATGTCCAGGTAGGTCCGGGCATTGGCCACGCCCCGGGGGCCTTCCCAGGCGGCGATCACGGCCCAGGCGCCGGTGGCCGCGAGCCAGTCGGCCAGGACGTCCGCCAGGGGCCGCCGCCCCACCTGGCCCCGGGCATGGTGTAAGGTTGCCACCAGGCGCGCCAATTCCCCCGGGCAGTCCGCCTGGCCGGCGAAACGGCGCAATTTCTCGGGCCAGAGATCCCCCGAAGTTTGGGCCACCCGGGCCAGGGT
>CAYNMI010000331.1:0-2817 GCA_964398095.1 uncultured Desulfobacca sp. | reverse complement strand
ATCTGCACCGCATCCTGGAGGAAGCCCAGACCATCGTCACCGATGCGTTGGCGGCGTCGCCGCAGCGGTCAGGGCTTGCAAACAATACAAATCTGGAGGAGAAGGCATGAGCAAACAAACCCGTGTCAGCCACCCCATATACAATCTTCTACCCACGGAAATCGAAGGCTTCGATTCTCTGGCGGAGTTGGCCCTGAATATGCGTTGGTCGTGGAATCATGCCACCGACGAAGTGTGGCGGCAGCTTGATCCCGAACTGTGGAAAATCACGCATAACCCCTGGGTCGTTCTGCAGACGGTCTCGCGCGACCGGATCGAGGATATGTTGGCCGATCCCGCTTTCCGCGAAAACGTTGATGGTCTGGTAAAGACCCGGCAACATGCAGTGGAGGCGCCTGCGTGGTTTCAGCAAACCTACCCGAAATCTCAGCTCACCCATGTTGCGTATTTCAGCATGGAATTCATGTTGAGCGAAGCTTTGCCCATCTACTCAGGCGGGCTTGGCAATGTAGCCGGCGATCAGCTCAAAGCAGCCAGTGACCTGGGCGTGCCGGTGGTCGGCGTGGGACTGCTGTACCAGCAAGGCTATTTTCGCCAGGTGATCGACAAGGACGGAGCGCAACAGGCCCTCTTCCCGTATAACGACCCCGGACAGTTGCCGATCACGCCTTTGCGCCAGGCGAACGGGGAGTGGTTGCGGCTGGAGATCGCCTTGCCCGGTTACTCGGTCTGGCTGCGCGCCTGGCAGGTCCAGGTCGGCAGAGTGAAGCTTTACCTGCTGGACAGCAATGACGCGGCCAACTTCCCTGCTCATCGGGGGATTACCAGCGAGCTGTATGGCGGCGGGCCGGAGCTGCGACTCAAGCAGGAACTGCTCCTCGGGATCGGTGGATGGCGGCTGCTGGGTGCGCTTGGCATCCGGCCGGAAGTCTGTCATCTGAATGAAGGGCATGCGGCCTTTGCCGTGTTGGAACGCGCCCGCAGTTTCATGCAAGCGGCCGGGCAACCCTTTGACGTCGCGCTGGCCGCCACGCGAGCCGGGAACCTTTTTACCACCCACACGGCAGTCGCCGCCGGCTTTGACCGTTTTGCTCCGGACCTCATCGGGCAATATCTCGGAGGTTATGCCGAGCAGAAGCTTGGCATCACCCTCCACGATTTGCTGGCCCTGGGCCGCCGGAACCCGAACGACTCCTCGGAAAGTTTCAACATGGCCTATCTGGCCATCCGGGGAAGCGGGGCGGTCAATGGCGTGAGCCGCTTGCATGGAAAAGTCAGCCGGGAGCTTTTTGCGCCTCTTTTTCCCCGCTGGCCGGCGGACGAAGTGCCTGTCGGACACGTGACCAACGGCGTCCACATGCCGAGTTGGGACTCGGCCCCGGCCGATGTTCTTTGGACGAAGGCCTGTGGAAAAGATCGCTGGCTGGGGACGATGAAAACCCTGGAGAAGGACATTCGCCGCCTCTCGGACGCCAGTCTTTGGCAGTTTCGCACAGCCGCCGGCAAATCGCTGGTTGAATATGCCCGCGAGCGATTGTCCCGGCAACTGGCCGCCTCCGGCGCGTCGCCCGAGGCGGTTGATGCGGCCAGGCATCTATTTGATCCCAACGCGTTGACCTTGGGCTTTGCGCGGCGTTTCGCGACCTACAAGCGGCCGAACCTGCCGCTGCACGACCCGGAGCGGCTGCTTCGCCTGTTAACCCATCCTGAGCGTCCGGTGCAACTCATCCTTGCCGGCAAGGCCCATCCGGAGGATCAGGCGGGGCAGGCCCTGATTCAGGAATGGACGCATTTCATCCGGCGGCCCGAGGTCCGCCCCCATGTAATCTTCCTCAGTGACTATGACATGAATTTGACCGAGCACCTGGTGCAGGGGGTGGACGTCTGGATCAACACGCCGCGGCGGCCGTGGGAGGCCAGCGGAACGAGCGGGATGAAGGTGCTCGTCAATGGCGGCATCAATCTCTCGGAATTGGACGGCTGGTGGGCGGAAGCCTACGCGCCCGAAGTGGGCTGGGCGTTGGGAGACGGCCGGGAACATGGCGACGATCCTGCCTGGGACGCGGTCGAAGCCGAGGCGCTCTACGACCTGCTCGAGCGCGAGGTGATCCCGGAGTTTTATACCCGCGACGAGAGCGGCATTCCCACCGCATGGGTCAAGCGGATGCGGGAAAGCATGGCGCGGTTGACACCGCGCTTTTCCGCCAACCGAACGGTGCGCGAATATACCGAGCAGCATTACCTCCCGGCTGCGTCAGCCTACCGGGAACGTGCTGCCGGTAAGGGCGCAACGGGCATACAAATAGTCAATTGGCAGCGTACGATGGAACAGAACTGGTCAAATCTGCGCTTCGGCGAAATGAAGGTAGCGAGTGACGGGGGCAAGCACGTATTCGAGGTTCAGGTTTATCTCGGCGGTCTTGACCCGAATAGTGTGCGCGTGGAACTTTACGCCGACGGAGTCAAGGGCGGCGAGCCCGTGCGGCAGGAGATGAAACGCGTTCGGCAACCGGCCGGCGCAGACGTCACCACCTATAGCGCACAGGCGCCTTCCATACGTCCAGCGAAGGACTATACGGTGCGAGTCATACCGCAGGATGACGGCATTTCGGTTCCCCTGGAAGCCGCTCAAATCCTGTGGCAGCGATGATTGGATTTTGAATGGCAGAGAAGACCTTTACCAAAGATACGGTGCCGGTGGATGTAGATGCAGTGCTGTTCTGGAAAGTTCTGGACCCCAAGAAGGCGGCCCTGGATGTAGGCGACTATATAGGCGCAATAAGTTGGGCCTCCCAAACGGCTCTCCGAGATGTCATC
>CAYNMI010000330.1:0-2826 GCA_964398095.1 uncultured Desulfobacca sp. | reverse complement strand
GGAGGAGATCCAGCAATTTGACCGGGGGATACCTGGGGCGCCAGGTGAAACGGGACTCATTTGATCCATAACAGGATTCCCGCAATGAAAATCAAAGCCAGGACGGGAATGAGACAACCCATGGCCGCGCCCAGTTTTCGCTGCCGCTCCGATCTGGTCAAGGGGGGTGCCAATTTTCCGATTAATCCTGGCCTTGGTCCTGGAGATCCACAGTACCCTCCTTCCAAGAAAAACATTTTCTTCATTATAGTCTCCTTGCCTGCGGTTGGACCCCCGGGGGGCCAAGAATATCAAGACCTCATCTGAGGCTTTGAAAAGCAGACACTTCTCTCAGGGAGACTAAGAATTAGCACCAAATGAGGCTAATTTTTTTAAGATCCCTTTCGGCTGACTTTCGTTGCAACGTGGAATTCAGCCGGTCGGCTTTGTGGGTCCTGCCCGGTAGGGAGCAGCTGCGGTTAATTCGCCATGGCTATGAGGTGCAAAGCATCTCGCATTCCTGTGCGCTGGATAGGTTCATCAGACGCGGACGGTGGTGCTTGTGGGGACACCTGCTCATGTCAACATACCTTCATGAGGAGAAGCATCTTGCGCCAGATTCAATTTGGGTCGTTTCGACCCGGCCCAGGTGGGGACATTTGTCCTCAGGGGCGGGTGCCTCTGCCGGGCGCCCTGTCTCCCATGACCGTATTCTTAAAAGATGGTAATGCTTAGTGGTCCTTAATCTCCTCCAAAACCCTTACCGGTGATCACTGCTCTAACTCTACCTCCGTCATTAGTCTTGCCTCCTGGCGGCCTTGGATGCTTCTATTTTTGCCAGAAATCAGAAACTTCCGGTTTTCGGCGAAAAATGATTTGGATAAAGGGCATGCGCCGGATGAGACATCCGGTAAGGAAGCCTCCGGTCCCCTGAGGGCCGTAGTTGTTTATGCCAGCCCGCAGCGCCAGCTTTGGTGGACGCTGCAATATCCGCTATACCGGTAGTAATGCCCGGACGCCTCCGGCAGCGGCGCCATGTGAGTGCCGTCATGGTAGGTCACGCCGTTGGGAACGCCCGTGGCATTACAAGCCTCATGGTCGTAGCCCACAACCCACCACGGCGCCCGGCAGACCCGACACCGCCACTTGATGCAGCCGGCCATGGACTCGCACCGGGGCTCCAGGTTGCAGCCCAGGTTATCGGCGCAGGTGAAACAGGAATGCAACCCGGGGATGGTTTCAATTTTTTTAGCCGCCAAAGAGGTCATCGCCTTGCCTCCTATAGAAGAGGGGGCCCGAAGGCCCCCGTTTGTGGTTTATGCCGCCCATGCCATGGGGGTGATTCCCCTTGCCTCAATCATCCGGCACATCGTCTCGGTGTGCCGATAGGACCGGTCCCAGGTTCCCCACCTTGATCCAGGGGCTTCAATTTTCTCCTCATCCTCATGCTGGTGTTTCTGGTTGCTCCGCAGGTACGCGGCCATAGCAGCCTTGATCACGTAGAATGCAAAGGACGGCTCACTCATCCGGGGGTCCCCGGCCATCTCCGCCAGCCTGGTCACCGCCTCCTGAATCATGTCACCGCCATCCGCCCAATGGGGCACCCGGCCAGCCAACTTCTTGTAAAACCACCATTTGGCCAGCCGGTAAGCGCCCTCTACGTCCGCCATGGTCCCCGGACATTTGGCAGGTTTCGTGTAGTCAACAATGTGAAACCCGCGTTTAACAATGGCATGAGCCGTGCGCTTCGATTGGACGTCAAAGACCACCATGATTTCAGCTGCTTTCATGCCATTCACCGGAATGACCGTCCGGGTCCGTTTGCCGAACTTCCGAACTTCCGCTTGCGCCATGAGCCGGTTCTTGATACTATTAATTTGCTCTTGGTTCATGGTTTCTGGCCTCTCAGGGTTGCCGCCTTGGGGGGCCAATCTTTTGTCCGGCAAAACCACAACCCGCTCTTCGCCCCGGGTCTGGGCAATTTTGAAAGCCTCTTTTTTGGAGCGACTGTAAAGGCCAACAAAGAAATGTTCTTCATTGCCGATCTGAAACCCCCACCGCCCAAACCCTCTGGGCTGCTTGCCGTTGGTGGCCTGAAATTGCGTGGTGTCCGCTTCCATCGTCTGCCTCCTGATTTCAGATTTGAGCACAAGGCGCTCAAGCAGAGACAGGAACCGCAGCTCCTGCCCCCTGTTCAGCGTCTCAAGCCACATAAGCCAAAACCTCGTACCTCCCGGAAGCCATCGTGTACCAGGAAAGCATGAGGTTCGAGTTGTCCAGCTTGCCGGTCTCTTTGGAGAGGATGTTGAACATGGCCTGCCCTTGGCTCCCGCACAAAAACCCGGACCAGCGGTTATGTTCCTCATCCACCACCAGGTAACCAAGGCCCTCGATGGCCTCCATGATGTCAGCCAGGGGGATCTCGTTGAAATAGGTCGGGTCCACGACAACCCCGACAGCCTTGTTGACCTTCTTCTTTTCCGCCGCCTTCATGGCCCACCCCCAAGATTTTTTTTGGTCAAAGGCACTCAAACAGGGACACAAACAGTCGCCTGCGCCCCCTGTCCAATGCCTTCATTGATTTTTTGTATCTCCCGGTGGCGCTGATCCCGGGCTTAGCCTGCAAGCCGTTTTCCTTTAACCCGTAGAGTCTGCTCTTTCGGGTCCGGCTGGCCTTTATTTGGTTGTCAAAGAGCGGTGTTCACCTATAAGTATTGCAACCAGTGTGCCTATGTGCTTAAAATCACTCGATAACTACATTATTTCGACAGCGATAGCATAGTAATATGGGTAAGTTACGCACAGCGTTATTATTTTGTTGTGTCGTCATTTAAACAAACATTCCAT
>CAYNMI010000329.1:0-2856 GCA_964398095.1 uncultured Desulfobacca sp. | reverse complement strand
GTTGGGCCAGCATCTGGGCATCGGCCGCGTGGATGGCGATCTGGGCCCCGGTGGCGTCTTTCAGGGGCTGGTTGGCGTCCACGTGGTCGAAATGGCCGTGGGTGTCGATGATCAGCTTGAGCTGAAACTTGTTATGATTGAGGACTTCGAGAATCGCGTCTTCATCGCCCCCCGGGTCGATGACCACGGCTTCTTTGGTCTCTTCGTCGCCCAGGATATAGCAGTTCACTTCCAGTAAACCCACTGTCAGACCTTTTTGGATCATGAATGAACGCTCCCGTAGGGGGGCACCTGCGTGTGCCCCCTCCAAACGGGCGGACATCTAGGTCCGCCCCTACAATTCAAGAATTGAGCAGAAAGTTAATCCCCTGGACGCCGAAGTAGCCTCCAAAGCCAAAGAGGAAGACGCCGCACCCCGCCAGAAAGCCGCGGTAGAGGCGATCCGAGATCAACCGGCGGCCCTGGGCCACCGCGCCGGACACCAGGCTGTACCAGGCGAAGTCCGCCAGGATGTGGCCGATGAAAAACAGGGCCACCCCCAGCCAGCCGTATTTCATGGAAAACAGGACATAGCCCAGGCCGATGGTGAGCCACCAGATGAGCCAGTAGGGGTTGGCGGCGCTCATGAGCACCCCGGCCACCACCGGATTAAGGCCCGAGGCTTCCTTGGGGTCGAACTCCAGGTGGCTGTGTTTGGAGGCCTTGAGCAGCCCCAGGCCCATCCAGGCCAGCAGGCCGGCGCCCGTCACCCCCACCAGACCCAGGATCAGGGGCCGGTGCAGCCAGACCCCCACTCCGGCCAGGAGTAAAATGACCAGAGCCAGTTCCAGCAAGGCGTGGCCCACGATGATCAGGGGGCCGGCCCAAAACCCCCGGCGGGCCGCCTCCCCCACGGTGAGGGTCAGGAGCGGGCCGGGCATCAGGGCCCCGGACAGGGCCACGATGAAGGAGGTGACGGGCACCCCGGCCAACAACCACCAATCCATAGATTTCCTTTCCTTGCCTTACTCTTCTCAATATAATATCCTAACATACAGGGCTCGCATAAACCAAGGTAAAATCAAGGACATGGGGCGGCCCCCGGCTATGCCAGATCATCCCGCCAAAAAAAAGACCCGCACCAGCGCCTTCGGGACCCCGGGCCGCATCTCCCACGACGCCTCGGCCTTCTATGCCGGCAAATTATACGCGCAAATCCCCTCCGCCGAACCCTGCGAATATGTGGAAAACCTGGTGCCGCCGGAATTTCTCAACACGATTTGGCAGAAATCATCGGAGGTCATGGCGGAGCTTCCGGATAACAGCGTCCACCTGATGGTGACCTCGCCGCCCTATAATGTGGGGAAAGATTACGACGAAGATTTGACCTTAGAAGAATACCTCGAATTTCTTAAGCGGGTCTGGCAGGAAGTCCACCGGGTCTTGGTGCCCGGCGGCCGGGCCTGCATCAACATCGCCAACCTGGGGCGCAAGCCCTACATCCCGCTCCATTCCTACATCGTGCGGGATATGGCGGCCATCGGCTTCCTCATGCGGGGGGAAATCATCTGGAACAAGGCCGCCAGCGCCTCCCCGTCCACCGCCTGGGGGAGTTGGCGCTCTCCGGCTAACCCGACGCTCCGGGACGTACACGAATACATCCTGATCTTTTCCAAGGCGGGATTTGCCCGGAAAAACCCGGACCAGCGGCGGGCCACGATCTCCCGGGAGGAGTTCCTGGAACTCACCAAGAGCGTCTGGACCTTCCCGGCGGTGTCGGCCAGGAGCATCGGCCACCCGGCCCCTTTCCCGGTGGCCCTGCCCTGCCGCCTCATCCAACTTTATACCTTTGAAGGCGAGATCGTCCTGGACCCCTTCATGGGCAGCGGCAGCACGGCCATCGCCGCGCTCCAGGGTCAACGGCGCTATCTGGGCTACGAGATCGAATCCGATTATGTCCGCCTGGCGGAAAAGAGAATAAAACAGTTCCGGCGGGAGGTTTTAGCGCCCCGGCTTCTGGACCTCCTGACCGAAGATTCTTAAAGTGTAATTATGGCATACCCTACGCCGGGCCCGGGCCTTCTGTCCGCCAGGGCCATCAAAAGGATCTTACTTTTTCTCCTGTTAGCCAGTCTGGGCGGGGTTTTCTCCCATATGGTCAGGTTGCCGCAAGACGTGGTGGCCGGGCCTCCCCCCCCACCGCCCCTGACCTTTGGAGGCGGGTGCGGGGATACCCCCGCCACCGCGATTATTATCCAGAACGCCCCGGATTATGTTGCGGTCGTCGGCGGGGAATATCAATATCTCCGGCAGCATTTCGGCCAAAAGGACCGTGACTGGCAGGTGGCGGAAAAAGAGGTCTACCAACATGGCAGCCAGGTGTACGACCTCTTCCTCATCCAGTTGCCCCATGGCAACGAACAATATATATTTTTCGATATCACCAAGTATTTTAAGAAGCCGTAACCATGGATAAAATCGTCATCGACGGCGGGGTGCCCCTGTCGGGCGAAGTGGAAATCAGCGGGGCCAAGAACGCCGCCCTGCCCATCATCGCGGCCACGTTGCTGGCCCCGGGGGTGCATAAGCTCTACAACGTGCCGCCCCTGGCCGATATCCGCACCGCCAAACGGCTCCTGGGTCTCATGGGGGTGCAGTTCGAGGACGGCGAACCCCTGGTGGTGGATTCCACCAACCTCACCGGCTGGATGGCACCCTATGAGACGGTCAAAACCATGCGGGCCGCGGTCCTGGTCCTGGGGCCGCTGGTGGCCCGGGCCCGGCAGGCCAGCGTCTCTTTGCCCGGCGGCTGCGCCATCGGCGCCCGGCCCATCGACCAGCACCTGAAGGGCCTGGAGGCCATGGGGGTGAAGATCA
>CAYNMI010000328.1:0-2861 GCA_964398095.1 uncultured Desulfobacca sp. | reverse complement strand
CCCGGAACTCTTCCGGGGTCATGAAAGAAGAATGGGGGTCCAGGGTCCCCACGGCGCCCTGGATGGCGCCGTAGACCAGGTCCTTGGTAGTTTTGGGCTCAGCATACTGCTCTTCAATGAGGGCCAGCGCCTGGGCGAACACCTTGAGCTTGGCGTTGCTGAACGGCGCGGGGGAGAGCGACGGTTCCGGGCTCTTAACCGCCCCCGGGAGATTCGAGTTCTGGCCAAAGACCGCCACGGGTCCGGCGAGACCCCAGCCGCAGGCCAGCCCTAAAGCCAGGGCCACGCCACCCCAAAGCCATAATTTCCGTGAGATCATTTCTGCTGTCACCTTGATACGTTAAGGAAGTCCGCCGGGGGACCAAGCACCCCGGTCGCGGGCCTTGCCGCGTGATATTATTTCTGGGAAGCCGGGCCTTTTTGGGCCACCTGCTTCGATTTTTTCGCGCTTAACAGCTCCACCGCCTGCTGCACCCAGGGGTCCTGTTCCGGGGTAATCTCCTTGCGAGGCGACTTCGCTGAGGTTTTACCGGCCTTGGGCGTTACCCCCAGGACCTGGGGTTCCAGGCCTTTGCCCTGAATTTTGTCGCCCTTAGGGGTATAACACTGGGCCACGGTCATCACCAGGGCGGAGCCATCCTCCAGAGGGAAAGCTTTCGTGAGGCCGCAAAGCCCCAGGGTCTTGGCTCCCAGCAAGGTGGCCCGGGCATCATCCCGGAGGGCTCCGGCCATGATCTCGGCCGCCCGGGCGGTTCCGTGGTCCACCAGCACCACCAGAGGGGGCATGGTTTTAAAGATCAGATCCCGGTCTTTGCCCGAGAAGGATTCTTCGGTCTTGGGGGAACGCCCTTTGGCCATCAAGATTTTTTTGTTGCCCAGGAGGAGGGAAGTGCTGCGCACCGCCTCCTCCATGGTGCCCCGGGCGTTATTGCGCAGGTCCAGGATAATGCCCTTGACCGGCGGCTGCTTCCGCTTGATATTCCCCAAAATCGTGGCCAACTCCTGCGGAGTTTGGTTATTGAAATAACGGATCCGAATATAGGCGACGCCGTGGTCCAGGTACCGGGTGGTGACGGTGCTCACTCCCAAGGGCTCCAGGGTGACCGTCAGGTCCAGGGGTTTGACCTCATTGTTGCGCAGGACTTGCAACTTAAGGGTGGTGCCGGGGGCGCCTTGGAAGCGCCGGATGGCCTCCTGGGTGGTGAGATTGCGCACCATGTGCCCATTGATCTTGAGAATGTGGTCCCCGGGCTTCAAGCCGGCCCGGAAGCCGGAGCCGCCATCGATGACACTGGCCACCGTGAGCAGGTTGTCCTTGACGATCAATACTAATCCAGCCTCGGCCGGGACGTCCTTTTGCCCGTGGAGATAGTTCTGATATTCCTTGGCCGTGAGGAAGGAGGAGTCCGGGTCCAGGGAGTTCATCATCCCCCTGAGGGACCCGTAAATCAGGGCATCCTCTTTCTTGGGCCAGACATATTTATGGGTGATCTCAAAGAGGGCCTCGGTGTAAAGGCGCAGAGAATCATAATTGGAGGCGGGGGCGGCCCAGGCCGGCAGCAAAAAATACGCCGCCAGGCCCAGGGCCAGAAAGACCACTGCCAACCGCCGGGCTGACCGGCCCCATCCAGGACCGGCGCTGATCATGGTTTTAAGTTGCTTCACGGTGCTAACTTTACCTCCCTGCCAGGCCGGGGGCTTTCAGGTCCATGACCGGCGGGGCCAGGTGGTTGGCTTTCCGGGCTATGACCTTCAGGGCCGCCTGTTTAATATCATCAGCGGTCAGGCCGTAATGTTTCAAGAGATCTTCGGGTTTTCCCGACATGCCGAACGTGTCCCGCAGACCGATGCGCATTAAGGGCGCCGGGCCGTGTTCGGCCAGGATTTCGCTTACCGCGCTCCCCAGGCCGCCGGTGACCATGTGTTCTTCGGCGGTGACCACGGCCCCGGTGTGCCGGGCTGAGTCCACCACCAACTCCCAATCCAGCGGTTTGAGGCAGGCAAGGTTGACGACCCGGGCCTCGATACCCTCGGCGGCCAGCAAGGCGGCGGCGTCCAGACAGGCCTGGACCATGATGCCGATGCCCATCAAGGTCACGTCCCGGCCCTCCCGCAGGAGGGAGCCCTGTCCCAGCTCAAAGGTATAGCCGTCATCGTAGATCACCGGCAGGGCCATGCGGCCGGTGCGCATGTAGACCGGGCCTTGATAGGCCGCGGCCCAGCGGGTCATGGCCCGGGTTTCGGGGCCGTCGGCCGGCGCCAGCACCACCATATTGGGCAGAATGCGCATCAGGGCCAGGTCTTCCAGGGCCTGGTGGGAGCCCCCGTCTTCCCCCACCGTCACCCCGCCGTGGGAGGCGACGATCTTGACATTGAGGTTGCCGTAGGCGATGGTCTGGCGGATCTGCTCCCAGGCGCGGCCGGTGGCGAACATGGCGAAGGTGCTGGCAAAGGGGATTTTGCCGCCCAGGGCCAGGCCCGCGGCGGTGCCCATCAGGTCCTGCTCGGCAATGCCCATATTGAAAAACCGGTCCTTAAAGACCTTGGCGAAGTGCTTGGTCTGGGTGGAGCCGGACAGGTCGGCGTCCAGGACCACGATGTCGGGGTATTCCGCCCCCAGTTTTTCCAGGGTCTTGCCGTATTCGACTCGGGTGCTCTCTTTGGCGGACAAATTATGCCTCAACTCATTATATTTTGGTGTCCGGGCGAGAAAAATATATCACGCCAAGACGCACAGGCGCCAAAAGACGGCAATTATTTCCCCAACTCCTGTAAGGCCTGCTGATATTCCTCGGGGTTGGGGGCAACGCCGTGGTACTTGGCCTTGCCCTCGAAGACGGACACGCCCTTGCCTTTGACGG